>JADFXO010000459.1 GCA_015233485.1 Nitrospirota bacterium | reverse complement strand
ATGTTTGTATTAATGGCAACTGCGGCGAATGTAAAATATGCCTGTGGTTCGGCTTTACCGGCAAGGGCGGCATTATATCCGTCTCCGATGCCGTGGTTAATGCAGAACCGGTCGTTGTCAACCGCGTCCAGCTCTGTGAGCATTCTATGCAAAACATCCAGCTCTTCAGCGGCGAGTATCTGAAGGGCGAGAAAGATAAAGGGGATTTCGCTTTCGATGTTATTATTGATTGCTCTGTAAACAGTTATGACTGGGAAGGGCTTAAAGGTGAACTTGAAGTACTTCTTGACGAGATAGAAGATAAAGCCAAAAAAGCCCCTCCGGGCTGGTATCGCATCGGAGCTACATCTACGAGCACGGGGCAGGTTGAGATAACCGGTTATAAGCGGTTGCCTTTGGACAAATCAAATGAGTGAAAGCAAGTTCAACACGGGAGCGCTTGAGTATGAGGTCGGAAAGGTCTCCTTCGACGAACTGAACCTTATCCTCAACGATTGGGATGATGGCTATCTGGCCTTTTCAAAAGGGGAGAAAAGACTTAAAGATGTCATAGGAAAGGACATCGCTGAACTCAAAGATCGAGTCAACGGCATCAGCGGAGTTGAAGGCTACCTGATGGAAATAGATTTATGGAAAGTCTGGGACGCCGGTATTTTCGAGGAGGTCTCGATAGAGAGGGAAAACGACGGGTTTTTGTTTCAAAAGTGGACTCTCCAAACCAAGAACAACGGCAAAGGCGCAAGATGTTACTGGAGGTTTGCGAATACCAAGCGCAGAAATGACAAGGTGCCATTCGGAGAAAATGAACTAAAATCAGTCGAAGTCGTTGTGCCGGATACAAGAATGCATATTTTTATTACGTATTGTGGGGTGAATAATGGCCAGACCGACAAGTAGAGACATAGATAATCTATTGAGCAAGCATCAGCCTAAACAGTCAGGTGGCTCCGGGCAACATGGTACAAACGCCAGCACGGTAACACATACAACGACAGAAGCGCCTGTTACGGCAAGTGACGAGAGGAAGCCAGTACAGGAGCATAAACAAGTAAGCCCGTATTATTTCGCAGGTAGACCCATGCCCACCAGGAAAGATCACATATCTCATGAAAAACTCCAAGATGAGCGTTTTGATATTGCATTTACGATAACATGGAAGACACTCACACCGACAGCCGCAAACCCCTGTGTTGATTCTGATCCTAATGTGGAAGAAAATGCTTTTGAAGAGTATAAAAAAGACTACAAGGGTTATAACAGGCGGTGGCTTATGATTGACAACAGGCTTGCCATAAGCCCATTTACCGTAAAATCAGCAATAGCCAACGGTTTTGCAAACCTGTATCCCTGGTAAACAAAGGCATCGGGATATTTGTTGTAGCTTTTAAACCTCTTCTCATCGAAAAGCGGAACACTGGTATGAACAGCCAAGAGTTGTCCTTCGAGTATTTTGGCTGTCACTTTATATTTCATCCAGGGTCTTATGATTTGAATATCTTGAAGTGCAGGCACAGGCACATTATTAAAGTCATTACCGCTAAAATCCCAGAGCAGCTTCCTTTCCTTCGGCTCCTCCAAAGCAATCTCGCGGCATGACGCTGAATCCACTGTAAGCCTTCCGTGTCCATATGACCATCCGCTGCCGATTGTCTCTATCCCCTCGCTTATTACTCTGAAGGCCCATGAAATAAGACATTTTAGGTCGCTAACCTTCTCTTCATTAATCTCCTGTTCATTGTCGTTTTTCATGAACCACGTAAACTCCATATTTACTAACAGGCCCGGCGGCACCAGCTCATCACTAAACAGCGCTGTTTGGGCGGCAGTGCCATATTGCCGGTCTATACGATTGCCGGGTCTTACGTCTGTTTCGGGAAGTTCCGTAAAGGTTGATTTGGTCCACAGCGGGGATATGCCACGCTCTTCTGCGACGTATTTTCCTATGGTACTGGCCACTTTATCGCCATCCTTTACCCTCATGAGGGCGCGGTGCAGAAGGCTTGCCCATACATAGCCGTTGATATGAAGCCTGCCGCAAGGGTCTTTTTCTATGGACGAGTCGGTAAAATCGCCCTCAAGGCCGGACCTTATCATCAGGCCTGAGGCGAGTGTAAAAGCAACCTTCCACTGAAGCGCATAGTTATAACCCTTCACTTACCGCCCGCCTCCTTTGTCCCACCATTTCTCATACAGCCTGTCAAGTACGGATTTTATGAATTCGCGCATTTCTTTGAGTTTATTATTATTTAGATAGACACTTATAGCCTCATAGAGCTTCGTAAAGTTCTCCTTGTCTTTATTCTTATACTTTTCAATTCGGTCTTCTGTGATCTTCTTTAATTTCTCAATATCAGCTTTTGTATTCAGGAAGTCTCTGAGGAAACCAGCATGGGAGCAGCTTATCTCTTCTTTAAGGAGTCCTTTTACGAGTTCCATTACGTCAGGCGTCCTGGCAGCAGCCTTATCCTTGTCAGGAAGTACTTCCTTGCCTTTGCAATGCAGGGTGTCGGCCACACTTACATCCTTCATCTTTAACTCTCTCCCGAAGCCTTTCCACTCGATAAAGGACGCCTTATGTCTATTCATCACTTCGTCGCTCACGCTGTTTCCGCAGACAACCGACCCGGGCTCCACAACAATCCTCGGCCTGCGTGGGCGGCCCAATGTGGTGTTATATCGCCGCTGGGTAGTCAGCGTTATCTGATTGGCGTTCTCAACCACCATACGCCGTTTGTCGTCCTTGTTCACACTTTCATCTTCAACATAATCGCATTTACTGAAATCCACAAGCAACCCGCCGGACGGATTAAACGGAACGGTTTCGGTTACCAGAAAGTAAATATAAAAAATACGGCTATCGATTCTATAAACCCAATGGCGGGAATATTTGCGGCATTATCCCAGCGATAAATTTTGTGGACGAATCTGAACTAAAACAGAATGTTTGCATCGGCACAAAAGAGCCTGCTGATAAAAAACCAGTTGTTAGAGAAAGAAAAGAAATAGGGTGGTATCAGAAACTTTCAGGTCTCAAGCCGGGCGACTGGGTT
>JADFXO010000458.1 GCA_015233485.1 Nitrospirota bacterium | reverse complement strand
GTCCGGGGCATAATGTACACCTGCGAGTTCTCCGCCAAATTGTTCTATCTTCTTTTGCACCATAGGCAAAAACCCATCTTTTATCCTGCCATTATATATCTCGTTTCCCGTGATGACCACGCCTGCCTTTGGTTTTCTGATTTCCCGAACCTCTATAATGTGCCCGGCCTTTTCACCAATACTAACCGCAGTCTGGATAATTTCTTTTTTCACGAGCAAGGGAATGGCTTTTGTACCCGCTACAATCTGGTCTTTCTTCACAACCATGTTGCTATGGAGCGTTGCACACATGACATCATCGAGCATGTTGAATGCCAAAAGCGCGTCTTTATTTATCATAAGAAGTCCATCCGTTTCGGCAACGATATTTATCTTTCCCTCTTTCGGCTCGCCACTTATTTTGACGCCCTTTCCCATAAGGGCTTCTGCAAGGGCATAGGCTGCATCGTCTTCGTGCATCTCGTCGTCTGCAATGTTCAGTACAAAGAGATGTTCCTTGCCAAGCCTTTGCAGGTGGCACACATCCTCTTCCGCGACGATATGGCCTTTCTTAAAGGCACGCCCCTTGAATTCTCCGGGCCGTATCTCTGTTATGTCATGGGCAATGACCGTTCCCACAGATTCTTCAATCGGCAATTTCTTCAATCCATAAACATGGTCTTCATGGGATATCTCACACATAGAAACTTCCTCCTTAGGGTATTGGCATCGAATCTCATTCCACGACATTTCTAACTGAACTTTCGCACCAAGGAATAATGAATTTACCCTTAGTCCGTCATTCCGGCTTGGCCGGAATCTTATTTGGCTTGAGAATGTGTAGAGACAGATTCTGGACAAGCCGGAATGACGAAAGGACAATGTTATGCATCTATAGTTCCCTAATTATCCATTAGAAACATTATGAAATTCCTCGTAACTCTGGCGAGTGCCCTGTAAAAAAAAGTATCCGCCGCATTTTCCATGTCGCCGGTAAACTTCAGAATCCATCCTCTAAGGTGCTCCTCAAGAAACCGTTTTGCCAGGGCATGAAAGTTTTGCCCTTTTTCAGGTTCAACGCCGGCATCTTGAAGCAGCAGTGCAAGAAAGTTAAGTTCCGCTCCGATATGGTCGGGCATTATGCCGGGGGTATTCATTGCCAGACCGGCTTCGTTATAAAAATTCTGGACTTCGTCATGTGCCTCCTGCATCATCAGCCTTTTCGCCGAGGTATAAACGGACTCCCATGGCGGGCATGGCAGTTTGTAAGGACCTATAAAAAGCTGTGTGTAATCCCATAGAATATCTTCAAGCCCTTTTTTCGATTCAGTATCTATCTCTTTGAGGGCTTCTTTCATATCCCACAGAAAGAGCGATGTATCCCCTGCAAGCACCATTTTCCATTTTTCTATGGCCGTTCCAGATGGTTTGCAAAGATACATGCTGCTCAATAAACTAACCACCCTTGCGGGTTCCACCATTACTGTAGTCATAATAGCTCCCTGCGGGGCAGACACTCCTGCCCCGCCTATCCTCTTATTTTATTTATTCTCGGAATATCTCGCGGAAGGAATAGTCAACTTCGGATCTGCCATTCCCGGGAGCTTGTCTTTCAAGGGTCTTCTGTATATATCGGGAGGTATCTTCTGTGCATCGATGTCGCTCAATTTCCCATGCCATAAGGCATACCCCGGACATGTCCTTACACACGCGGGGGGAAGACCTTCCTTCAACCTGTGGTAACAGAGAGTGCATTTGTCCATTTTCTTCTTCGCCTCATCAAAGGCGGGAGCGCCAAATGGACACGCGGCGGCGCATCTCTTACATCCTATGCACTTATCCTGGTTAATGATAACGGCGCCAAACTCAGGCTCCTTTGTAATAGCCTTCTGGGGACACGCCTTCATGCACGCCGGCTCTGCGCAATGATTACAGGCTGTTGAGATGTATCTTACCTTAACATTAGGATATTGCCCTTCTTCTTTGATTATGACCCTTCTGCGTCTTACCCCTATGGGAAGGTCAAACTCCTGTTTGCACCCCGCCTCACAGGCCTTGCAGGCGATACAATTATTCTCGTTATAGTACCAGCCTATCTGATTTGGATTCCCTGCCATATTTTATAACCTCCTTATCCTTTTTTTATCCTGACGCCGATTTCTTTGGTAACAATCTGGCCTGAGAATTTCTCGGCCTTGCCAGACATGAATTGGCCGTCATTGGTTCCTGCGGGAGACCATTTATTGAACTTATTCATGCTGCCCCTGGCCACCTTGCCGAATCCCCAGTGGCCAAAGCCGTGCTGGAGGGCCACAACCTCAGGATGTATCCTTTCCGTTACCTGAATTGTTGCCTTTGCCTCTGCATAAGGAGATTCGATCCATATGGCATCTCCGTCTTTAAGCCCGTACTTAGCGGCAGTGGCGGTGTTTATAAGAAGAGGATTATCCGGTCTCATCTCCATCAGATAAACGTTGTTGAAGGTTCTGGAGTGGGTATGCTGGTTCTGTTTGAAAGCAACAAGATACAGAGGGAACTCAGGCGTAGGACTTTCCTCGGGTTCATGATATTCAGGAAGTCCGCTCAATTTGTGTTTTTTCAGCAGTTCGGAAACAAGCTCAAGTTTCCTCGTGGGCGTATTAAACCCATTCATAATCTTGCCGCCAATTTTCACACCGGCTGCCTTGCCATCCTTATCCTTCACAAGGCCGGTCTTCTCATCGACGCTGCCTCCTTCGGGCATCGTGACCTCTTTTCTGAATTTTTCATACTCGGTTTTGCCGGTCATCGCAAGGGTCGTTTTCTTGTATGCCTCCCAGTTCTGTTCTTTGGCGTAAGGGGTAGGGTTATATTCATTTGCATAAAAAGCATCGTAAGTAAGATCGGAAGGCGAGTAACCATTTTTATCCCTAAGTCCCATCTTCTTCATTACGGCCATCCAGAATTCAACCTCGGTCAAGCCATTGATTACGGACTTCACGACAGGTTTTCTCAGCCCAAGAACAGGCCACGTTACCCAGTAATCGGAAAAGTCGTATCTCTCAAGGTACACCGATCCCGGTATTACTATGTCCG
>JADFXO010000457.1 GCA_015233485.1 Nitrospirota bacterium | reverse complement strand
TTTTGAGCCTTGCCTGCACATCGACATAATTCACCACCTCGGAGATGATAGCCTCCTGATTGGCATCCAATGTTGTCTTGCCGCATTGCTCTTTGAGATAGCATATTATACCCTTGAGTATGGTATTAAAATCCTCAAACTCAGTCGCCTTAGAATAATCCATAATCAGACTCCCTCTGTTTTATACATGCAATGATATAAATCATAACAATTTTTTGCTGCCTCCGCCCGGTGACATAGGATATTACCATAACAACGCCACTGTCTGCAACACATATCATTTTGTGCAGACACATTGACATTGCCGTGCGGTATTTCTTAAAATTTGTCGTGAGTTAAACTCAATTATAACCTTATTTTGGGGGGAGAGGGCTTCTATGGATTACCGTAGCCTCGGCGAACTTGACAAGCAGTATGTCTGGCACCCATTTACACAGATGAGCGAATGGGTTGAGGCCGACCCCATCGTAATCGAACAGGGCCTTGGATGTTTTATCAAAGACATACGCGGCAGATGGTACCTTGACGGCGTGTCGTCGCTGTGGGTAAATATATTTGGCCACAGAAAAAAGGAAATCGACGACGCCATCAAAGGGCAGTTAGATAGAATTGCCCACTCAACCCTCTTGGGGCTTGGCGGTGAGCCGTCTATCTTACTGGCCGCCAGGCTTGTGAACATCCTGCGGAAATCGCTTGGCGGCGACGGCAATCTGCCGCTTACAAAGGTCTTTTATTCCGACAACGGTTCAACGGCCGTGGAGGTTGCCCTTAAAATGGCATTTCAGTACTGGCTTCACAAGGGTGTAACGGGCAAAAACACCTTCCTTTCACTGAACATGGCCTACCACGGCGACACACTTGGGGCGGTGAGCGTCGGTGGCATTGAGGTATTTCACGGCACATTCAAACCCCTGCTGTTTAACACCATTAAAAGTCCCGCGCCCTATTGTTACAGGTGTGAGCTTGGGCTTGACAGGGGGTCGTGCGCGATGGCGTGTCTCAATGAAATGGAAAAGCAGTTAAAAGAACATAACCATGAGATAGCCGCCGTGATAATAGAGCCTAAGATGCAGGCGGCCGGGGGGATGATAGCCGCCCCTGATGGGTTTTTGCGCGGAGTGAGGCGCTTATGCAATAATTACGGCGTTATTCTGATAGCGGATGAGGTAGCAACCGGCTTTGGGAGGACGGGCGCGATGTTCGCCTGTGGCACTGAGGGTGTGGTCCCGGACATTATATGTCTGTCGAAGGGCATAACGGGTGGGTATCTGCCTCTGGCCGTGACCGTTGCGACGGAGGAAATCTACAATGCCTTTCTTGGCGAATATGGGCAGATGAGGCAATTTTTTCATGGCCATTCCTACACCGGCAACGCCATCGGCTGTGCCGCGGCGCTTGCCGTGATGGACTTGTTTGACAAAGAAGACACGTTAAACCGGCTGAGGCCTAAGATAGAAATCCTTGATATGTGGCTGCGGCGAATCCGAGGCCGCGCGCATGTCGGCGATACACGAAGCGCGGGATTTATGGCCGGAGTTGAGCTTGTAAAAAATAAAGAGACGAGGGAGGCATATCCCGTAGAGGACAAGACAGGATGGCGGGTTGCCCTTGACGTCAGGACAAGAGGGGTGTTATTAAGGCCCTTGGGGGACTGCATAGTAATAATGCCGCCCCTGACCATATCAGAGGAGAATCTGGCGGCAATGCTTCGTCGAATCGGGGAATCTATTGCCTGCGTGACAGAAAAGTCATGACTCTGGAGCCCAGCATTGACAACTAAAGACATCTGACAGTAGTATATTCAGGATTGCTTATAATTAGTGAGCGAACAGGAGGTATTAATGAAGAAAGTCATAATAGCGTCGCTGTTGGTGCTATCGATGGCAGGATGTCTTGCCACAACAGAACCGCAGCCACCAGCACCACCGCCACCGGCACAACCAGCGCCACCGCCACAGACACACCCTGCGCCACCACCGCAGCCACCGGCACCGCAGCCGCAGCCACAGAGGCCGCAGCCGCAAAAACCGGCACCACAGCCGCAGAAACCGGCGACGCCACCACAGAAGCCGACACCACAGCCGCCGAAGCCGGGGCTACCGCCGCAGAAACCGGCGACACCACCACAGAAGACGACACAACAGCCACAGAAACCGGCGACACCACCACAGAAACCGGCACCACAGCCGCCGAAGCCGTCGCCATCACCGCGGCCTGGTCAATGAGACGATATAAGTAATTAGGAGATAAACTGCATTAACAGGCCTTGTGTCAGGAGACATGAGGCCATCTCCTTTTTTGACTTGAAACTTACAAAGATGTCACCGAATCTTGACAACCGCGGGCATTCGGTGGTATGATAATCTAAGTAGAGAGTGAACTGGAGGTAATGAAAATGAAGAGACTATTAGCGTTATTCTTGTTGTCGTTGTCATTGACAGGATGTTTTGCAACAATAGAGCCGTTACCACCGCCGCCGCCATATTATGCACCGGCACCGCCACCACCGTATTATGCACCGGAACCTCCGCCGCCTTATCCGGGGCCAGGACCAGTGCCAGTACCGGCGCCATATCCACCGCCGCCACCGCCGTATTAGAGGGCGATGCAGATTGAAAACGCACCCCCTGAGGGCAGGAAGTGCCTCAGGGGGATTCATTTTTGCTGGCGAACAGTCATTACGATTGCGCATAAGGTTATTAAATAAGATGCCAACGGCAGGTCTGGAGGGAAAGTATGCAGAAGATAATAGCGAAGGGTATAACGCTTGGGGTGTATATTATAACGGCAAACGCTGGCGGCAAGGCCAACGGTATGACCGCGTCATGGGTTTCACAGGTCTCGTTTAGTCCTTTGATGATGATGGTTTCAATAGGCCAAAACAAATATACGAAGGAGTTGATAAGGCAGTCGGGGTTTTTTGCGATAAATGTCTTATCAACGGGACAAACAGACGAGGCGAGACACTTTGGGTTTCAGAGCGGCAGGAAAGTGGACAAGCTCAAGGATTTCGGCTATTCAAATGCCCCGCAGGGTTCGCCAATATTAGAGTGCGCGA
>JADFXO010000456.1 GCA_015233485.1 Nitrospirota bacterium | reverse complement strand
ATTCCAATTCTAAAACTACATAGCATTAATAATCCACGGCCATGCAACGATAGACCGGACATATTCTTTGTTGTTCTCCATTTGTTTTAGCGATATTTCGAGATGGTCTTCAAGGGAGTCAATGCTGTCGAACAAGCGGTTATGAAATGCTTTTTCTCGTAAGTCATCCCACAAATGTTCAACTGGATTGAGTTCAGGGGAATAAGGTGGCAGGTTAACGAGTTTCATATTATAAGGAATCGCAAGTGAGCCAGCTTTATGCCAACCGGCACCATCGAGTATCATGATTATCCTGCTATCAGGATGTCTTGAGGCAATTTCGTCGACGAACATTTGCATACAGTTGGCGTTCACATGTGGCAGAATTAGTGTATCGAGTCCACCATCGGCAATAGAAACGGCAGCATAAGCATATGTGTACTCCTGACTTACCGCTGCAGGACATAGAGGGCGGAAAGGAGCAGGGCACCAACAACGCCTTATGTCTGAGATGAGGCCAAAACGGGCCTCATCCTGGAACATCAATTTTATTGGACTTTCTCCAGGCCATTGTTTGTCGATATTCTTTATAAGGTCAGGGAATTTTTTTTCCACTCATCTTGCGTATCTGCATCAGCCTTTGGGTGTCGTTTGTCCGGTGATAGCTTACGCCAGCCATGACGATGTAAAAGGTTATAAACTGAAGCCAAAGCCACAGAACGCCCTAAATATTTCTCCAGGGCTTCTTTCACTGTTCCTACTACAATAATACCACCGCTTTTTGCTTCCTCTAAAAACGGCGCCAGAAACGCTACTTCCTTCTCATAACTCATATTCTCGCGATAACGACCGCCTTTTTTGGGCGTATTATCAATGCACACACCATTTGAAACTATAAACTGCCTTCTTATCTGGCAAGTTCTTCTCTTTGACATCCCGATTATCTTTGCTGTTGCTTCAATAGAAAAACCATATTCTAATGGTAATATCACTGCCTGTGCCTGCCTCAGCCCGAATATTGTTCTAACCTCTGAAAGAAATGCCTTTGCTTTCTCTAAAACAGCCACGCCACTCGGCCTTCTACCCATATACTCACCTCCTTAATAAGGTAAGCATATTATAACATCATTGATTTAGAATTGGAATTACATTCAAACTGATAAATGTATTTTTCGAGACGATCTATTTTCCTGATGATTTCTTCACTGGATTTGAGGGACTGAATGTTATTTTTCAATTCTTCCATTTGATATTCAATATCCAGTTTTATTTTCTCTTCCATATAAGACTGCTTAAATTCATGGATAACGATCTGCTTTTGAAAGTACGCGTTTGAGGTATTTATTTTTCACTTCTTGATGGTTTACGGATTAACAACGCTTTTTCGATTTCGCTTTTCGGTTTTTTTGCCGTCAAAATAGGGTCTCAAAATAGGGTCAAATCTTCAATGTTGATATATTAAAGGGAGCTATAGAGTGTCAATAATCAACGATGAAGGATGCCACCATCATTGGCAAAGTTTAGTTATCATTCCCCAAATTATTTCCCACCAAATCTTTTATTTTATTTATAGGCGTTAAACTTTTTGTTTCTTTTTCCGATATTATTGCTTCCGCATAATCTGCTCTGTCCTGTGCCATTTCTTTCATTTTCAAATAATCTTGATAATCCATAATAACGGCTATAGGTTTTCCTTCTTCTTTGATTATCTGTGTTTTAATCATTATACGCCTCCTTTCTGTGCTTTATAAGTGTGATAATTATTCTTTCGGATTCTCTTTTAAATATTATTCTGTAGCTACCGATTCTGAGTCGCAATCTGTTGCCGCTTTGTCCCTTGAGCGTCTTAATATCGTAATTATTATCTGGATCAGTTGCGTAAGCTTCTATCTTTTTTAATATTCTTTTAGCAGTGTTCTTACTGCCTTTAACTATAGCCCTAAATTGCTTCAAAGCAGTATCAGTAAATACAATTTCAAGTTCAGATGCCATTATCAGGTTTGTTTTCCATAAGCTGCCACTTTTCTATATTACCACGGTTTGTTTACAAGAATCAATATCCGGAAAGAGAGTAATGAAAGGTAAAGTGACAGGCTACTTTTCAAAGATAGAAGCCCTCTTAACATCTTTACCATATCGTTATTATAACATGACTTAACAAAAAAAAGTTTTTCCCCATAGTTGCAATCCAGAATAAGAACGTTGTGAAGGCAGAGAACCTTATACATATCACGTTATTTGAATACCCCCATGTCCTCCTCTCTTCAGCCCCATCCCAGGCAGATAAAGATCCGGAATATGGTAACGTTGCTCATCCTTTACTTTTCTGAACTTGTATTTGTAAAGAACTCCTATATTTAAAAGTTTATTGATAATTTCCCTGGCATTTTGATCTTTTTTGATGTCATTAATAGCTAATAGTAAATTGTTCTCATAAACAGGGAATCTTTCAACACGATCTTTCAAAGATGTAAAAATATCTTTTAAATCCGGATATTCTTCCTGGATGTCTGACACACGTTGCTCGGAAACCTCCATAATTGCCTGTTCCATGTTATATGGCCGAATAACGTAGTCGGTGGTTTTCCTGTCAATCTGTTGTTTTTTTGCCGCATGTGCAAAAAGGCTGAGAATACTTCTCGGCTGCATTTTCTTATTTGTGTCACTTATATGGTTTTTGATCCAGTTAAAAGGAAAGGCCTTATTATTCGCTCCCATTCTGTCGCCAAGGAGATATGTGAGTAAATCTTTATTATCAGGTTCTTCTAAAACAGGAATTAAACCTATTGTTTCATATGTATCAAGAGGCTTATATCGACTGAGATATGTTTTTTCTATAGATAAATCTTTTAAAATTGTGCTGTCACGTTCGAACATTCGTTTCCATGCTATATTAAGTAATTGATTATAGTCCCATTCGATCTCCTGTGTAAAGTTCTTCAGTTTGCTTTTATCGGTAAGACCCTCTGAAACTTCTCTATCGAAAATATCTTTTCTTAGGAATATTTTAGGTCGTATATTAGATAACCGATAGTAGAAACTATGCCATAAATCTAATAGAGCGCTTGTAAATTTACCC
>JADFXO010000455.1 GCA_015233485.1 Nitrospirota bacterium | reverse complement strand
GGACGATTACCGTGTTTATCCCTATGTGGTTGAACAATACAATGTTCCTTGAGAATGCCTCTTTCAATGAGTCATCTGTCTGGGCGGCCCCGCCATATTTTATCACGAAGGTCTTTTTGTAGAAATTCCGTATATAGGGCAGCGCCTCTATCAGCACCCCGGCCTTTTCTATCAGAGAATTCATGCTCATCACCCCTCCATATACTTAATCGTTTGGCGTTACGAAGGTGTCGTAGCCCTCGTTCGCAAGGCGTTTGGCATTGGACATAGCCTTTTCCTTTTCACTGTAACGGCCAACCCTTACCCTGTAATATGTCTTACCGTTTATGGACGCCTGTTTTATGAATACCCCGGAGTATGACATTTCAAGGGCCGCCTTTAACCGCTCTGCGTTTTGTCTGTCCTCGTATGCGGCTGTCTGAATCGTATAAGAGCTTCCTGCGGATTCTGAGACCCTTACGTATTTGGAATATTTCATGTCCCTGCCCATATATTGCACCATCACAGCAAGCACCCCCGGGCCTATGACGCCGGCCTCTTTGGCCGCGCGATATGACAAATCTATGTCCCGGCCGGCAACGAACGGCCCCCTGTCGGTTACTGTGACTGTCGTGCAAGCGCCAGTTTCGGGATTTGTCAGCTTTAAGATAGTGCCAAATGGCAGCGTCTTGTGTGCCGCCGTCATGGCATACATGTCGTATCTTTCCCCCGATGCCGTGAGCTTACCATGAAAGTCAGGGCCGTACCATGAGGCAATCATCGTGGTTTTTCCAGTCACCGGCAGCGTTTCAGGTATGCGGGCTGCCTTTCGCGGCGGTACTCTTACTTCATGTGCGCAACCGCATACGATTATAACCGCCGATATAATAAGTATTGCCGTGACCCGCAAGATTTTCTCTTATATGTTATATCGCTATAAAATGTATCGGCTTAAATCCTCGTTCTTTACTATTTCCGAAAGCTTCTCTTTGACCGTTTTACAGTCTATCGTTATCTTTGCCGGCGCTAATTCGGGTGCCTCGAAGGAGATGTCCTCAAGGAGTTTTTCCAATACCGTGTGAAGTCGCCGTGCGCCTATGTTTTCTGTTCTCTCATTTACGGTAGCGGCGATTTCGGCAATTTCCACGATACTTTCCTCTAGGAAATTAAGCTCAATCTCTTCTGTATTCATCAGCGCCACATATTGCTTTATCAGGGCATTGCTTGGTTCGGTCAGGATGCGTATGAATTCGTCCTTGCCGAGGGCGTCGAGTTCTACCCTTATCGGAAAACGTCCCTGGAGTTCAGGTATGAGGTCAGAGGGTTTTGAGACATGAAACGCCCCAGCCGCTATGAAAAGCACATGGTCGGTTTTGACCGAGCCGTGCTTTGTCGTCACCGTCGTCCCCTCTACAATGGGCAGTAAATCACGCTGCACCCCCTCGCGCGATACATCGGGGCCGTGTGACTGCCCCTTGGTTGCAATCTTATCTATCTCATCAATGAATACTATGCCGGTTTGCTCTGTCCTCTGAATGGCCTCTTTGGTGACTTTCTCCATATCTATCAGCTTGCCGGCCTCTTCCTTTGTGAACTGAGTCAGGGCGTCCGGGACCTTCATCTTCTTTTTCTTTTGTTTTTCCGGCAGAAAATTCCCAAGTATCTCCTTGATATTCATCTCAAGGTCGTCCATGCCCATGTTGGATATGACGCCGAAGGGCATTACCTTCTCTTTGACATCAATGTCAACGTATTTATTTTCGAACTTGCCGTTTTTGAGTTTTTCTCTCAGTTTTTCCCTTGTTTCGGATTGTTTTTGTTTGTCCTCGGCGTTGACGGGTGAATTCTTTGACTGCCTCAAAGGCGGAAGCAGCGTGTCGAGCAGTTTCTCTTCCGCCATGAGTCTGGCCTTTTCCTGTATTTTCACGAAATGCTCTTCTTTGACCATATTTATGGCAAGCTCCGTCAGGTCTCTGATCATAGACTCAACATCTCTGCCGACATAGCCTACCTCTGTAAATTTCGATGCCTCTACTTTGATAAATGGCGCCGCGGAGAGCTTGGCCAGCCTTCTGGCTATCTCCGTCTTACCCACGCCGGTCGGGCCTATCATAATGATATTTTTCGGCAGCACTTCGTCTCTGAGGTCTGCCGCCAGTTTCTGCCGCCGCCAGCGGTTTCTCAGCGCTATGGACACGGCCTTTTTGGCCTTGTTTTGCCCTACTATATATTTATCCAGCTCCTCTACTATCTTCCTTGGTGTAAGATTATCCATTGAGTTCCTCGACTATTATATTTTTATTCGTATATATGCAAATATCTGCGGCTATTTCCATTGCCTTTACGGTTATATCCCTTATGGAGAGTTCCGTGTTGTCATAGAGCGCCCTCGCGGCCGCCTGGGCATATGGCCCGCCGGAGCCTATGGCGGAGACACCCCTTTCAGGCTCGATAACATCCCCGTTTCCCGACACTATCAGGGTCACTTCCTTGTCCGCTATAATCAGCAGTGCCTCAAGGCGCCTGAGGATTTTGTCCGTCCTCCATTCCTTTGCCAGTTCAACTGCGGCACGGGACAGATTCCCTCTGTATGACTCAAGTTTTCCCTCAAATTTCTCAAACAGCGTAAAGGCGTCCGCCGTTGCCCCGGCAAACCCCGCGACAACCCTATCGTTGTACATTCTCCTGAGCTTCCTCGCGTTGTGTTTGAGAACCGTTGCCCCAAAGGTAACCTGTCCATCTCCGGCAATGGCAACATCGCCGCCTCTTCTAACGCAAAGTATCGTCGTACTGTGAAACAAATTATGTCCTCCGTTGTCTGCCATAATGATATATCAAACACCCCTTGATGTCAAACAGTCTAAGGTCTCCATGTATGCACTACCGTGTATTTACCATCTTTGATTTCGACGATGGCGATAGATTTTGCCGGCGGAGTCTTAGGTCTCATCGTTATCACGCCGGTTACAACCTTAAAATCTTTTGTCTCGGAAAGCGCCTTTGATATGGTGTCCTTATCCGGCGGCCCTGATATGCCGGCACGCCTTATCGCGCCGGCAAGGATATTCACGGCGTCGTATCCCAGGGCTGCGTAGGCATTGTCAGG
>JADFXO010000454.1 GCA_015233485.1 Nitrospirota bacterium | reverse complement strand
CCGAGTTGCTTACTTTCTCCACGTAGGAGCTAAGAAAAATCCCGCTCATATAAAAGTACCATAAATTTGCCCATGGGGTCAACTCATCAATGTCTTTTTGAGTGAAGACCGAAGTTTTAAACAATGCGCTGTAGGGCGCGTAGTGAAAAGAGCGGATCATACCGGCCACATCTATTAAAGGTGATCTCTTTAATCTCCGTTCGCTTAAGGAACGGAGCGGCTCACCCTCAAAATCGACAATCACAAACTCATTGCCTCTGCATAGTACCTGCCCCAAGTGATAATCGCCATGAATCCGTATTCTTGTTGAGGTTATCTTCATTGCAACTATCGATTTGAATACTCGCAGGATTTCTTTTTCATGATTCAGAATATTTAAGGCCTCTTCTTTAATAGTGTCCGGCAGCTGTTTCAAATTGTTTTTGAGAAGTTCGAAATTCCTCTTAGCCATGCTGTGCATGGACTGATACAGTGATCGCTGGTAAAGTGTGCCGAAGGGCATAGGAGTAAAATCTGGATTCTTATTATGTGAGGCCAGAGTAAGGTGCAACTCCCCTGTGGTAATGCCAAGCTGCCCCGCCATTTCGATGTATCTGATTCCTATAAATTCGGCCAGAATCTCAGGAATTGTTTCGTGGCGCACATCCAGCAGACTTTTATTGACCGTTGTTAATTCACTTGTATTACTTCCTGAGGACAGGATGTTCTCAAAATATCTTGTTATATTTCCCATGGTATAGCTCCATGCGTCGCCTTCATTTTGCACATAGTGCTGGAGATTGCATATAAATATCGGCTCCGACGGTATTGGCCGCTTATACTGTATGCACCCCATAAAAAAGGGTATGTTTTCATCTGCAAGGCCAGCGGACTTTTCTGATATAAACCGTACCATCTCTATATCGGGATTTATACCCTCCTCAAGCTTTCTGAAAAGTTTCAGGATAAGTTTCTTTTCATATAACAGGGAGCTGTTACTATGGTCTGCATCAAGCACATGAGAAGATTCGATATTGTCGTAACTCTGGCTATTGTATTTTATTTTTTTTTCGTTAGTGGCGCTTAACACGCCATTGAGGCCCTTAACCGATTTTCTCCTTAGAATAAAGAACAGGAGTGCCTTCCTAAAGGAGTCATCATAGGTGGCATCGTAAATTATACCCTCGTTGTGTTTGGTTTTTATATTTGCTATAACCGCGAAGGGGTAATCATCCAGTATTTTTTTGGAGTCAGCCGCTGATGTAAAAGAAATGGGCAGCATGTATATTTCAGGAAGGCCGTCTGGATAGGCCACCCGAATCATCAGGATATGGGCAATGGATGCAATTCCGTTAAAAATGATGTCTTCAAATATTTCCAGCTCATAGAGCTTTCTGGCCTTGCCGGCAAACCACCTGCAAGTGGATAGGTACGGGGGCAGGATTTCTTTCTCAAGTATTGTTTTAGATTTGCCATGAAAGGCATTCCCGAAGCTGCAGTATAATTCCACTGAGCTGACTTTGCTCATGTGTGCCTTCTTGGCAAGGATTTGTTCGTCTTTCAAAAGAAACCAGAAATAATCATAAAAACTTAGTGTAAACACATAAGGGGTTTCCTTGATTACCGGAAACTCGTTTCTGCTAAAAACCTCCTCAGGAATCATCCCCGCGTATTTAGATAAATCGAGTTCCGCCAATTGGGAGAACCTTGATAAATTTACAACTACAAGAACCGTCTCCCCCTCGTAATGCCGCGTAAAGGCGATAACCCTGGAGTTATCTGAATTAATAAATTCGATATTGCCGCGGCTGAGGGATTTGAATTTCCTTCGCACGGCAATCATGTGTTTAGTCCACCACAGCAGGGAAGAGGGGTTTCGCTCCTGAATTTCCACGTTAATCATCTCGTAGTGATACTCTGGGTCTATGATTACGGGCAGATATAGTTTTTGGGGGTTTGCGCTTGAGAAGCCTGCGTTTCTTTGCGTGGTCCACTGCATAGGGGTTCTTACGCCGTCGCGGTCGCCAAGGTAGTAATTATCTCCCATCCCCAGCTCGTCTCCGTAATAGATAACAGGAGTTCCCGGAAAGGACATGAGCAGTATGTTCATTAACTCTATCTTTCTTCTATTGTTTCCCATCAGTGGGGCAAGACGCCTGCGAATGCCCAGGTTTATTCTCATCTCGGCATCTTTGGCATAGACCTTGTACATATAGTCCCTCTCCTCGTCCGTTACCATCTCGAGGGTCAGTTCGTCATGGTTTCTCAGGAAGATAACCCATTGGCAGGTATCGTGAATTGCCGGTGTTTGCTCGATAATATCTATTAATGGAAATCTGTCTTCCATCTGAATTGCCATAAACATACGGGGCATAATGGGAAAATGGAAAGCCATGTGGCAGGAGTCGCCGTTGCCGAAATAAGCGGCCGCGTCCTCTGGCCACTGGTTAGCCTCAGCGAGGAGCATTTTGCCGGAGTGTTTTTTATCGACATACCTTCTCAGTTTTTTCAGGAACGCATAGGTCTCCCCGAGATTTTCACAATTAGTACCCTCGCGCTCAAAAAGATATGGCACGGCATCCAGCCTTAGGCCATCCACGCCCATATCCAGCCAAAAGTCGACAACCTTAAACATGGCCTTTTGTACTTCCGGATTATCAAAATTCAGGTCAGGCTGATGGAAGTAAAACCTGTGCCAGTAGTAGGACTTAGCCACGGGGTCCCAGGTCCAGTTGGATGTCTCGAAGTCCTTAAATATAATCCTCGCGTCTTTGTACTTATCGGGATTATCGCTCCAGACGTAAAAATTCCGCAGGGATGTGTCTTGCTTTGCCTTTCTGGCTTCTTGAAACCACTGATGTTTATCCGACGTGTGGTTCAGTATAAGTTCGGTTATTACGCGAATTTCCCTTTTGTGGGCCTCATTTAAAAAGTTCTTGAAATCCTTCATCATGCCATAGTTTGGGTGAACTCCGAAATAATCCGATATATCGTAGCCATCGTCTTTTAGCGGGGAGGGATAAAAAGGCAGCAGCCATATGGCGGTAATACCCAGCCGCTCAAGGTAGTCCAGTTTCTCTGTCAGGCCCTTAAAATCCCCTATGCCGTCACTGATTCCGTCGT
>JADFXO010000453.1 GCA_015233485.1 Nitrospirota bacterium | reverse complement strand
TATCTACCGTTTTTGAACTTTTTGAACCGCTAACCCGCATAAATACTAGGTCTTCAGCCAATATGTGCCCCATATGTGCCCATCCGTCCAAAACCCAGGTTGTGGACTGACAGAGAAAACACAGGCAAATTCTTCTTTGGCAATACCATGCACTTTTTGCTCTGCTTGCCACGTGTTTATTTCACACAAAGTTTATTCCCCTTGACATTTTTACTTTTTATATGACAGTATAGCTCTGGCGTGGTTATGCGGTAGGTTTGAACACGCTGATCTGCCGGATTATCCGGTAAAAGGTACGGTTAACTTTTGAGGTCGGCTCTATGAGGTTAGCTTTATGGGTTTGCGGACAATCGATAATGTCACGCGGCGGTAACACACTCGGTTTTAATCACGCAATACTCTTGCAATCGAAGGCTTCATTTGATGAGGTTTCGATATATACTCTAAATTTATAAGGAGGCGCGGTAATTATGGAGGAAAAAGCTGCTGGAATAAGCGAAGACTGGTTGTCGTTGTTTCTTGGTATTTTTGTTTTCATGGTGTCACTGGGGCTGTTCATGGGGCATGACCTTATGGGCTGGGGAATCAGCACTTCAATCTGGACAGACCCAACGAAGGCGATGTCTGCCATATCAAAGAAATATCAGCCGGTAAAAGGAGAGATCGCAAATATTGACGGGGCTAAACTTACCCTCAAACTTGCCGACGGTAAAGAGGGCAGCGTTACCGCCGAAAGTGATGTCTCCACCCTTAAAGTCGGCGATGTTTATGAGAAAAAGGGTATAACCGGCCTCACCGCCCTGTTTCTCACGTATGCGGCCATGCTCATAGTTATGCTTGTCGGGGCCAGGTTAATGGGCATTAATGTGGGTAAATTCGCGGTCGGATTCACAGTTATATTTTGGCTGAGTTACCTCTGTTGGTTTATAGGGAACTACGCCCACATAGCGGCTACAAAAAACCAGATGGCGGGTTTTAAAATCAATTGGGCCTTGAGCCTGACCGGTGAGGCCGGTTTTGTCGTAGCCTTAATAGTAGGTCTGATTGTGGGGAATTTCTTCCCGAAATTATCCGAGACACTGAAAGAGGCGGCAAGGCCGGAACTATATATAAAGACCGCTATTGTAATCATGGGCGCTATGCTCGGTCTAAAGGCCGCGGAGTCTTTTACGCTGGCCTCGGCGGTGTTATTCAGAGGACTTTGCGCTATTGTAGAGGCCTACCTTATCTACTGGGCGGTGGTGTATTATGTGGCAAGAAAGTACTTTAAGTTCAGCCCCGAATGGGCAGCCCCATTGGCGGCAGGCATATCTATATGCGGCGTATCGGCGGCTATAGCGGTGGGCGGCGCTATAAGGGCGCGTCCAATAGTGCCTATAATGGTCTCCTCCCTTGTTGTTATATTTGCCGTTGTGGAGATGTTAGTTCTGCCGTTTGCGGCGCAGATATTTCTGTGGAGCGAACCAATGGTCGCAGGGGCATGGATGGGCCTTGCGGTCAAGACAAACGGAGGCGCCGTGGCAAGCGGGGCTATAACCGACGCCCTGATACGCGCAAAGGCCATGGATATGTCAGGTATAAAATACGAGGCGGGATGGATTACTATGGCCAGCACAACGGTTAAAATGTTTATAGACATTTTTATCGGCGTATGGGCCTTCGTTTTGGCAATTGTATGGTGTACGAAGATGGAATGCAAGCCAGGGGAAAAGGTTAAGGCCATAGAGATTTGGCAAAGATTCCCTAAATTCGTCATAGGCTATGTGGTAACCTTCCTGCTGCTTCTGTTCATATGCTTCCCATCTACCAAGGCAATCGCCCCTGTAGATAATCAGGTGAAGGCACTGACAACCGAAATCGCATCACTGGAAAAGAAGCTCACGTCCCCTAATGACCCCGCGGAGGAGGCATCAATAAAATCCAAAATAGGGGAGTCTAAGGATAAGATAAAAAGTCTCAACGGCGGCGTTAAAGACCAGAGGGATTTGCTTTCAAAGGCCAAACTGGCCACCGACGAGAGTAACACCTTCAGGGTTATGTTCTTTGTCCTTACGTTTTTCAGTATCGGCATGGTGTCCAACTTCAGAAAGCTGTGGGAAGAGGGGATTGGCAAGCTCGCGGCCGTGTATGTCATATGTCTGTTTGGGTTTATCATATGGGTAGGGTTGTTCATTTCATGGTTATTTTTCCATGGGGTAAAACCACCGGTAGTTACAGGTTAATAAGGAGGTTTCTATAAGATGACGAATGAACCGAAATTTTCCGAAGAAATAAAGAAGATGGAATATGAGCCGATTTCTCAGGTAGAGAAGAGGCTCATAGCATGGAGTCTTGGGGTTGGAGTAGCGGCTCTGGGGTTTTTCTATTTTTTGAGCGTAACGTTCTTCCCGGGTGGCCACTGATTTAGGGGGAAAGACTGCCGCATACGGCGCAGTGTCGTATGCGGCAGTTCTTATCCCTATCTGGTAATGTCTCTGGCCCTGCACCTGATACACAGTGATGATTCTTTGCAACAGGGGCTGCCAGTCTGGGAATATAAGTATTATTATAGCATTTTGCAAGGCTTCCCATAATGCCCTTCCGCTTGAATACGTTCCCCTGCACTTATGAATTTTCGTATATAGGACTATAGGCATAATAAATATGTCGAATGGTACAAGGCAAGAATGGCAAGAACAAGAGGATAATGACTTGCTAAAAGATTTCGAACATTTTAATGCAGCTGCCATTGGGATATTGTAATTGTAGTAACGAAACAAGCCGAAGTAGGAGAAATATATAAAAGAATCAGAGGAACCAATGCACGATATGACACTGGGGGTTATGATACCACTTATATTTTGATATGTTAGATGCTGTGACACGAGACCGTTTGCCGGGCACTTTGCTCCAGAATCACCGGCATTAGCACAAAAGGGACGGGCAAAACACAAAAGCGGGCGGCTCAGGCGCTGCCCTGCAATCCTGCTCATTAATCATAATGCGTTTGCCCGGTCAGAGACTGCAGCAATTCTCAATGAATAAGAAAGAAGGCATAGAATAAGGGGTTCTAAAGGAAAGGGAAAATATATTTCGCAAAGAGTGCGGCAAGTAGTGTCATAATATTGACACATTTGATAAAACATTCTGCT
>JADFXO010000452.1 GCA_015233485.1 Nitrospirota bacterium | reverse complement strand
TGATACTCATATCCATGATACAACGAAGCGTATGCCGATAGAACTGTTTATGGAAGAGGAACAGGCTGCTCTACAGCCACTACCGGCTCATCATTACGATTCCTCTGAAGTGGTATTGAGGGTGTGCCGAATGGACGGGTTTTTGGAGTTTGAGACAAACCTCTACTCGGTACCATACGAGTACATAGGAGATATCCTGCCCATGAAGGCAACGGAAACTGAAATATTCATATACAGTCATGATATTAACCTTATAGCCCAACATGAAAGAATGGCAGATGGAGCAGGCAAGACGTTGGAAAACCTTGCTCATCGCAGTTCAAAAAAGGTGCGTTATGGTCTTGGGCCGGTAAGAGAACTGTTCCTGCAACTGGGAGATGCAGCAGAGGCCTTTCTTGAAGGTCTGCAAGAAAGACATCCACGCAACTGCGGTTTCCATGCACGCTACATATTGGGACTGAAGGAACATTATCATTGTGATGACATTCACAAGGCCATTAAACATGCTATGGGTTATTGGGCCTTTGATGGGAAATCAATCCAGCGGATACTCAAAGCTACTTCCAAACCAAGAACCCTTGAGTCCGTCCGCAATGAACGGGCAAGGAATGAACTTGGAAATGCCTTGCCTCAGATCAAGCAGCGAAACCTGAGTGAGTACAGCAGGCTATTTCTAAATAAGGAAGATGATGAAAAATCAGAAAGACGAGACAATCACACGGATAAGACGGCACCTGAATACCCTGAATCTGACGACTATACAGAACATTCTTGATGAGGAACTTGCCCGTGCTGTAAGTGAATCCATAAGCAGCACGGAATTGATAGAACGTCTGCTATCACGTGAAGTTGGAGCTCTTATAGAAAGGCGTATTGAGAGAAGAATAAGGGAATCCAAACTGCCACAGCGAAAACTCCTTTCGGACTTTGATTTTGACTTTCAGAAGGGTATCGACAAAGGGCAAATATTAGAACTATCCAAACTCAACTTCGTGGATCAAAGACAGGGGATTGTACTGGCTGGGAATTCAGGGACAGGTAAAAGCCATATAGCAAAGGCTCTGCTTCTTATCGGATGCCAAAAACTATACAGATGCCGATATACTACGTCAGCTGACATGCTCAAAGACCTTATCGCTGGAATGCCCGATGATACTGTCGAGAATAAACTAAAACGCTATATAACCCCTGATATATTGCTGATAGACGAAATTGGATTTGACCGGATAGAACAACATGATGCCAGAAACGCTTCCCTATTCTTCAAGGTAATTGAAGGAAGATATTGCAAAAACTCTACCGTCATTACCACAAACATTGACTTCAAGGCCCTCGGGGACTATCTCGGCGACCCTGTCGCTACAACCGCTATAGTCGACCGCATGGTACATCACTCCATTATCATCAATATACAAGGGCCAAGTTATCGAATATTTGAATCAACAAAACTCAACGCCAAGCCAAAGTAACATCCCCCCCTAAATCTACATCCGCCACACTGAATTAAATACAATGCATAAATGCCTGGAATAAAATACAGAATAAAATGCCGCATCCTATCACCGGCATGGGTCAGTTTGCCGTGGAATTGTATCGCCCAAATAAAAAACATGCAACTTTATGGTGGGTCAGGTTAAACTGCCCAAAAGGGTCCGTTCTTAACCGGCGGTAACAGGTTTGACAACAGTGAGAAATTTATGATAGATTAAGAACTAATGCATTATTTTAATGTAGAAAAGCGTTTTATATATGGAGGTTAATTATGAATTTAAAGAGGATATTTATTGTGTTAAGCTTGTTAATGTACCTTCTGGTTATAATGTCAATGGCAGGCGCTGATGAAAAAAATGGGTGGCTGTATGTGACGATGGGTTCTGTGTACTTCATTTAGCAGATTGCCCCTATGCCTCTTGAAAATAAAGATAAAATCATTGGATCATATAGTTCTATAAAAGAGGCAAAAGAGTATTTAGCGCGTAAGAATTATATGCTTCTTGTCAGAACAGAAATATCATGTACATGTAAAGATGCGCTGATGAAAAGTGAGTAAAAGGGATTAAGGTTTAGCGTTTTTGAAATAATGATGTTAGAAAAAAGGTATAATCAAAAAGAGTGTAAAAAAGATTTAGGCGGTGGTAGCCTTAAAAATCATATAGAAAATGGCAAGCGTGGGCGTAATATTATTAACTTCAGTGGGCAGCAGGAGGTTAAGATATTAGCTTACGGTTCTGGCACCAAAACGACCATTTTCAGCCAGATTGTTACAGCACTTTGTCCCGCCAAATTAACAAGTACAAGGACACTTGAAGGTGGTTTTTTAGGGTTGAACCTATACTGCAAAAATACCAATTTGGGTATGGATCCATATACACTGACTAATCAAGGAAATATACCAAATCCTACGTTTGTTTCCCCCTAAAATCTTTCACTCAACCTCGCCTATAATTATAAAAGGAGCCCAGTAGAATGGACTGGCGTATCCGTTTTCACGCAGGTAGTCTTTTGCATCTTTCAAAGCGGTCATTTTGGTTTTGCCAGACTTGAGACCTTCAAAAAATTTTACCATGAGCTTATAAGTGGATTCATCCGCAACGCTCCACAGGCTTACCATCACGGAGTCGGCTCCGGCGTACATGAATGCCCTTGAAAGCCCCACTACGCCCTCACCTGCCGACTGAACTCCAAGGCCGGTTTTACACGCAGATAGCGCCACGAGGTCGGCATTTAGATTCAATCCAAATACCTCTGAAGCTGTTAGAAAACCGTCTTCACTGTCATTACCCAATAAGTTTAATACCAATGCCGACTGTTTTATATAAGGAATTTCGTTGCCAAGTATCCCGTGCAGAACTTGCAAAACTGATAACGCGGTTCCGTGCCCCGTTTCAGGAAGGAGGCTACTTAGGGGGCTTCAGTCTTAACTTTGTAAAAAAGCTTACGGAACTCCTCCTGACGCCGGCACTTTCCTCTGTACAAAAAGGCGACCACCTTATCATCATTCCCGATGAGACTCTTAATCTACTGCCTTTTGAAGCCCTGCTCATATCCATCCCTGAAACAGTTTTAAAGGAAGAAGCCACTCAACTTGCAAATGCAGGTGGCGGCAAAGACACCGGCATGGTAAAACGGCAGGCAATCATAAGAGGGCATACTACATCTCCCGCC
>JADFXO010000451.1 GCA_015233485.1 Nitrospirota bacterium | reverse complement strand
AAACATATTTCAGTCAGCCTAAAGTAATATTTAAGCCAATTTTTTGCAAAATTGATCCTATGCCTGCTTCCCATGACAAATATTACACCAAACTCACGCTCTCAGATCGTTCATTGAGAATTGCTGACTGATTATCAAGGGCAATGAATTATACAGCCACAAAATGTTATACTATGCGCGCTATGAAAAAAGTCCTCTTGATCTCTGTAAATAACGAAAGGTTGCCCTATCCCGTTGCCCCTATCGGGGCCGCTTATATCGCCGGACATCTGGCAACGGCGGGCCTTGACGTTAAAATCCTCGATTTGTGTTTTGTTGACGACGATTTCCCTGCCCTGAAAGACTCAATCGGCGGCTTTAACCCCGATATTATAGGCCTCTCTATCAGAAATGTCGATAATCTTACGTACAATCGAAGCGTATTCTATATGCCCCGAATACGGGACATCGTTAATTTTATCAAGACGATTACAAATGTCCCAATCGTTGCCGGAGGCTCAGGGTTTTCCATTTTCCCTGAGGAAATCCTGAGATATTTAGCGCTTGATTTCGGGGTCGCGGGTGAGGGAGAACAGGCTTTTCTCAGTCTTATCAGGACATTTGAAAACGGTGGCAGTATCGATGAGATCCCAAACCTGTCAATGATCAAAAATGGTTCGTTCCATCAGAATCCCATCTCATACAGCTCCGCGATGTGTCCGCCCGACAGGACAGTTCTCAACAACGCCGCTTATCTTCAATTCGGCGGGATGGGAAATGTTCAATCCAAGCGCGGCTGCCCGTTTAAGTGCACATACTGTACGTATCCTATGCTGGAGGGGAGTCGCCTAAGGCTCAGGCCCCCGGAGGAGATCGTCGCAGAACTTGCCGAAATGAAGGAGAGGCACGCAATAGATTATGTGTTTTTCGTGGATGATATATTCAACGTCCCGGCCGGACATTCGATGGCGATATGCGAGGGAATTATTAGAAAGAATCTGAGAATTAAGTGGACATGTTTCGCAACCCCCTTCAGTTTCACCGAAGAGCTTGCAAGGCTTATGAAACGGGCAGGTTGTACTGGCATAGAGTTCGGCTCAGATGCCGGCTCCACCCAAACGCTCAATGCCTATGAGAAAAACTTCACGCCGGATGATATAGCGGCAGCCTCAGCTATATGCAAGAAGATTGACATGCCCGACGCGCATTATATTATAATTGGCGGCCCGTCTGAAACAGAGGGGACATTGAATGAGACGTTTAAACTGTTTGATATGGTAAAGCCGCGCGCTGTAATCGCCCTTGTCGGTGTGAGGATATACCCCGGTACGGCTATCTGCAAAAGGGCGGTAGAAGACGGCGTCATACCTGATGTCCCGGAAGGAAGGGGGCTGCTTGAGCCGGTGTTTTATCTAAGTCCGGAGACGCCGTCAGGGCTGCTGCTCACGCGGGTTGCCACATGGGCAGGAGGCAGGGCAAACTGTGTAGTGCCTGCCCTTGATATCCGCTATGACGCCTCAACGCTGGGCGCTATCAGAAAGATAATCAAGCGCGGCCCAATGTGGGACGTGTTAAGATGAACGAATCAGCAGTCAATCACACCGTGGCCGTAGTAACGGGAGGAAGCAAGGGCATTGGGAGCGCTGTCTGCAGGGCGCTCGCGAAGGACGGCTCCTCTGTGGTAATCAACTACATGTCATCATTCAATGAGGCAGCGGCACTCTGCGAGGAACTGCGCGCAATAAATCCCAACACAATGGTGTATCAGGCCGACGTCACAGATTTCTCACAGATGAAAAAGATGATGGACGACACGGCAGGGCGCTTTGGCCGCATGGACATCCTCGTCAACAATGCCGGCCTCGCCAGAGACGGACTTCTGATGCTGATGCCACAGAAGGACTGGATGGACGTCATAGATGTAAACTTAACAGGGGTTTTTAACGCGTCGAAGTCGGTACTGCCGCACATGATAGCACAGAGACGTGGCGTTATTATAAATATCTCCTCTCTAAGCGGGATAGACGGCCTTGCCGGACAGGCCAACTATGCGGCGGCCAAAGGGGGAGTAATTGCCTTGACGAGGTCGCTCTCAAAGGAGCTTGCCCAGTTTGGCATCAGGGTAAACGCGGTTGCCCCTGGCGCTATTGAGACCGGTATGCTGGACTCTATGAAGGAGGCCGCGCGTGAGGATTTACGCCGTAACATTCCACTGAGGCGATTTGGAAGGCCGGAGGAGGTTGCGTCTGTGGTCAGGTTTCTCGCCTCTGAGGGGGCAGGATATATCACTGGTGAGGTTATTTCTGTAACGGGAGGGTTATAAGAGCGCATGTCAGACACATTTGAAAGACTAAAGGGATTGCTTGTCAGCAGGTTAAAACTCTCCGTAGGGGAGGAAGTAATTAACATGGATACGACACTCTTTGGCCCGGGCGGGCTGGGGTTGGACTCCATTGACGTCCTGGAGCTTGTCGTGGGTATAAAAAAAGAATTCGGTGTTGACATTACAGACAGGGAAACCGCGGAAAAAATCTTTACATCCATCGGCGCTATTGTGGGATACATAGATGAACAAAGAAGAATTAGTTAAACGGTTGCCGCACGGCGCGCCATTCATATTCATTGAGAAGGTGCTGGCCATAGACAAGGGTCAGCGTATCAAGGCATTGAAAACCGTTACAGCGGGTGAAGAGGTTATTAACGCCGGAGACGGCGCGCCACAGCAGGCGTTTCCTTTCGTGCTGCTTGTAGAGTCAATGGCCCAGGCCTCAGGGCTTGTCCTTGAGGCGGAGGAAATTGAGATGGCGTTTCTGACGATGATTAACGACGCGCGCCATATCAAACCCGCGATGGCGGGCGACATCCTCATCATAGAGTCTGAGCTGACAAAGAAATTCCCCCCATTATACGTTTTCCGGGCAAGCATCAGCGTTGACGGGGAGATTATCGCTATGGCTGAGATAACGCTCACTTCTATTACCAGAGCCGCCACACGGGCAGGCGCAGGGCGCGGCACTACCGGCACCATGAGACGTTAAAATACTCCTTGTACCAGGCGACGAAGTTTCCAATTCCAACATCAAGCGGTGTGGACGGTGTAAAGCCTGTGTCTTTTGTGAGTTCCTCTATGTCGGCATACGTCCGGGCAACATCGCCCTGCTGCATCGGCAGGAGGTTTTTCCTTGACTTTCGCCCCAGAGTGGCTTC
>JADFXO010000450.1 GCA_015233485.1 Nitrospirota bacterium | reverse complement strand
AACATATTTCAGTCAGCCTAAAGTAATATTTAAGCCAATTTTTTGCAAAATTGATCCTATGCCTGCTTCCCATGACAAATATTACACCAAACTCACGCTCTCAGATCGTTCATTGAGAATTGCTGGGACACGGCAGTTACGTTTTACTTTGATGGTGGATTTAGGTTATGCTATACCCCATACGGTTGACATATTGAGTTTGCGTTTAATATGCTAAGGGAATTATTCATAAAAAAATTCGCAGTGATAGACGAACTAAGGGTGGAACTCCATGAGGGTCTTAATGTGTTAACAGGGGAGACCGGGGCGGGGAAGTCCATAGTCGTTGACGCGTTAGGGCTTATTCTGGGGCAGCGTGGGCAGTCTAACTTTATTAAAACGGGCGCTAAGGAGACAACGGTAGAGGCGATATTCGATGCCCCCGGCAATACGACGGCCAAAGACCTTGGAATAGACGTCTCAGATGAGTTAATCATTCGGCGCATTGTGTCTTCCGCAGGGAAAAATCGTTCCTTCGTCAATGATTCATCTGTAGGGATTGCGACCCTCGCTGAAATCGGGGCGGCCCTTGTGGATATACATAGCCAGCACGAAAACCAGAGCCTGATGTCAAAGGCCAAACAGATGCGCTTGCTCGATTCGTTTGGCAAGATAGAGGGCACCGTAAAGGAATATTCAACAACGCTGGGCAAATACCGCGCCCTATCAGACGAAAAAACACGGCTCGCCGAAAATATCAAAGATAGGGGCAAGCGCATTGAAATGCTTCGATTCCAGATAGACGAGATAGAAGCGGCTGACCTTGATGTAAAAGAGGCGGAGGCGCTGACAAAGGAGCGGACCGTGCTTGCGAACCTGACAACGCTGAAAGAGTTAAGCGAGAGCGCCTACGAGGTTCTGCACAAAAGAGACGGGGCGATGGAAGACCAATCCGCCGTTGTCGTGGATTCCCTTGAGAGGCTGGCGAAGATAGACGAAAGCGCGGCAGAAATTCTTACAATGGCAAAGGAGACTCAATCCTATGTCAAAGAACTCTCCGTAATGCTTCGCCGCTATAAGGATAACATAGACTTTGTGCCGGAGCGTCTCGATACCATTGAGATACGCCTTGAGACAATAAGAAAATTGGAGAGAAAATACGGTGAGACGGTGCAGGGCATATTGGACTACAGAGACACCGCCGTAACTCAGCTTGATGAGCTGACGGCGATAAACGAAAAACTTGATACAATCGAAGAGGAAATAGCATCGGCGAAAAAACACCTTGAGGCCACGGCGCAACTAATCTCAAAACAGAGGGCCGAAACGGCCAGACTCCTTGAGGCAGAGATAGCCGCGACACTGAAAGACCTTGCCCTGCCTAAGGCGCGCTTTGAGATATGCCTTACACTAAACAGAAACGAGGACGGGAAAGTGGTGTTCTTAAGCGATGGGGCGGACTCTGTGGAGTTTTTGTTTACGGCCAACCCCGGCGAGCCTCTGAGGCCGTTGCAAAAGATAGCCTCAGGGGGTGAACTGTCGAGGGTGATGCTTGCCCTTAAGAGCGCCTTTGCCGAATATGACGACATACCGGTGCTGGTATTTGACGAGGTTGACGCAGGGATTGGGGGCGAGACAGCAGAGCGTGTTGCGGACAAGTTAAAGGAATTATCGAAGAGACGCCAGGTCTTATGTGTCACGCACCTTCCGCAGATAGCCTCAAGGGCAGACAACCACATGAGGATACTCAAACACATAGCCGAAGACGCGGTAGCAATAACGATAGATGCCCTGTATGGGCAGGACAGGCAGGTGGAGCTTGCGCGGATGTTAAGCGGCAGCATAACCGAAATATCGCTGGAGCACGCCCGGGAACTTCTAAAGAAAGGTGGAGAGGGTTGATGAAAGGAAAGATAGAGATAAACAGGGAACAGTGCAAGGGCTGTACGTTTTGCATAACAGCGTGTCCAAAGATGATAATCAGATTAAGCGCAGGGTTTAACAACTCAGGGTACTTTCCCGCGGTTGTGGATGATATGGAGCAGTGTACGGGGTGTGCGATGTGTGCCGAGATGTGCCCTGAGATAGCCATAGAGGTATGGCGGGAAGAGTAAAGCGGCACCGTCCTACCGAACGAAATAGATTACGGCGACTATCGTACCGGTGGCAAGGACAATACGGCGCAGCGTTAATGGCTTAATCCAGCCTGCCAGGCGGCCGCCTAAAATCCCTCCTGCAAGGGCGCATACAGCCATAACAGCGGCGGCAGACCAGACGACCTTCCCTGAGAACAGGAAAAAGATTGCGGCCGCAATATTAATGCTGAAAGAGACCGCCTGCTTTAGGGCATTGAGACGGGTAAACGACTCTTCCACCACAAGTCCAAGCACAGCAAGCACGATAACGCTGACCCCGGCGCCGAAATATCCTCCGTAAATGGCAGCGGGAATGATTGGCAGTATTGACCATCCCTTGTGCAGGGCTGCCCTGCCGTGGCGGTTGGAGCGGCCAATGACCCACGCACGAAGCCTGTCCTGAAAGGCCAGCAACACCACGGCCATAAGGATAAGAAACGGCACAAGCCTTCGAAACACCTGATCATTAGTATTTAAAAGCAGCACGCCACCGCCGATACCGCCTATCAGGCTTACCGGCAGCAGTAACCACAGCCGCGACAACTGGCCTCGCAGTTCCTTCATCTGCGCGAATGTCGCGCCGAGATAACCGGGGCAAAGGGCAACCGTATTTGTAACATTTGCGGCAACGGCAGGGACACCGACGGCGGTAAGTATGGGGAATGTGATAAGCGTTCCCCCGCCGGCAAGCGCATTGACCGCGCCTCCCAATATTGCCCCCAATCCTACGATCAGTAAATCAACCCCGCTCATAATTGACGGTTAATCCTCCAATGTCTTTCTTTGCTGCCCATATTGCGCTGATTATAACTCAAAACATATAAGCAATGGTATCCCCCTGCGTAAGGGGACAGATTTATTTCGAATCTCATCAAATACATAAATCTGTCCAAAAGTATATGTAAAGTCAATATTTGGGATGTGTCCCCCTTTATCACCGATATACACGGTAAATTTGTTCTCCATCAAGCAAGTGCCGTAGAAGCAGAGTTTTTTGACATACGTAAGTAGTCGAAGACCAAGCGAATGTTAAGCATAAGCTCTCTCATTTTCTGTGCTACGCTGCGGACAC
>JADFXO010000044.1 GCA_015233485.1 Nitrospirota bacterium | reverse complement strand
AATAACAACATTTCGCTGGAAGATGATACAAGTTGCGGGGCGTATAGTGAGCCATGCTGGAGAAGTAATCTTAAAGCTGACAGTGGATGTAAAGAAGCTGGCTATATTTGAAGAGATCAGGGGGAAGATATTTGAACTCAGCCTCTCATGGGATGGCTAAAAAAGAATTTAGAAAAATAAATCACGGGCATAAATCGGGAGAGGTATGTTTAAAAAAGGAGAAATTATGTAATATTAGTCGGTTAGGATAAGTATTTTGTTATTTATGATGCATAACAAAGGATTGACAGCATTATAAATGACAAAAATGCCCTCAAAAACCCTTTTTATCGATAGGTGCAAATTCCTATATCGGAGCTTGGGTGCCAATATCCAATTGACGGACATGCCTGCTTTATGATACAATCATTGTAAGCGAGGGCGGTAAATTGGCGGTGAATTCATGAACAAAGTGGTTCGTGCAGCGGTGTTAATATTACTATTTTCCGCGGTGTTCCCTTCATGGGCATATGCGCAAAACTCGTCTTTCACCCAGCAAGATAGAGAAAGGCTAATCCGCCTTGAAGTCCGCCTCGACGAAGGTTTAAAGGCTACCAACCAGCGCATTGACGACACTTCAAAGTCTCTCAACCAGCACATTGAAGACGGGTTAAAGGCTACCAATCAGCGCATGGACGACGGTTTTAACGCTTTAAATCATCGGATGAACGACATCAATGGTCGCATGAGCGATATACACGGCCGGATAAGCGACTTATACGGGTTGATGTATGTATTGATAGGCGGGATGCTTACGCTAGTGGGTTTTGTCTTATGGGACAGGCGTACCACAATTGCCCCGGTTGTTAGAAAAAACAGGGAACTTGAAGAGAGGGGAGAGAAAATCGAGAAGGCATTTAAGGAACTCGCACTAAAAGACCCCAACGCAGCGGAAGCACTAAAACACGCCGGCCTTTAGTTTAGTATCACACTCCGCTACAAAAAATTGTCTCCACCCGGCTTGTCTTGTCGTCATTCCGGCTTGTCCGGAATCTGCGTATTGCCTCATGTATAAATCTATATGAAATAGAGTCGTTGACTTTAGGGCAGCATTATATTTATAACAAACAAGATGTTCCCAGAAATTCACAGAGGTAGGAGCTGACATGGCCAGACCGATAAAAGATACTCCGACCCTGACAGGGAAAGACGCAAAGCGTTTTTTAGAGAAGATGGCGCAGGTTGACAAGCGCAGGCAGAACAAAAACGAACACCTGAATTTGTAATTCCCGTCTCTTTTTTGTCATTCCAGCGAAATCTGGAATCAAGGAAACCATCTTTTGGAACTGAAGACATTGGATTATATGCTTTTGTGGTTATGTTACAATACATATAACGATGCCTATGTTGGCATGTATAGGCTATGTTCTAAGTGATCAAAAGGAGTGAAATATAAAAGATAGATGCCAACGGTATTAAGAGTCGGTTCATATCGGTTTTTCTTTTATTCAGGAGACCGCGAAGAGCCAAGGCATGTCCATATTGAGCGTGAGGAGAAGATTGCCAAGTTTTGGCTTGATCCCATACGGGTGCAGAGTAGTGAAGGGTTCAGCAGGGTTGAAATAAGCAATATCCATAAAATTATAAATGAGAACCATCTAAGATTATTGGAGGCATGGAATGAGTATTTCGGCAGTTGAAATAAAAATCCCAAACGCCACAAATGTAACCGTGTCGGAAGATACATTGAGCGTAGATTTGAGTGATGGAAGGACAATTTTTGTTCCATTAGGGTGGTTTCCACGTCTGCGTTATGCTTCTGATGCTGAACGAAAGAATTGGAGATTAATAAGTAGAGGGCATGGTATCCACTGGGCAGATATTGACGAGGACATTAGTGTTGAAGGATTGTTAATGGGCAGGCAATCAGGAGAGAGCCAGTCTTCTTTTAAGAACTGGTTACAACAAAGACAGTCAAACATGGCTTCTACATCATAAGATTACCTGCCGATTATATAGCCGTTGTCAAAATCCAATTGACGGACGTGCCTGTTTTATGATACAATCATTGTAAGCGAGGGCGGTAAATTGGCGGTGAATTCATGAATAAAGTGGTTCATGCAGCGATGTTAATATTACTATTTTCCGCAGTGTTCCCTTCATGGGCATACGCGCAAGGCTCGTCTTTCACCCAGCAAGACAGGGAAAGGCTAATCCGCCTCGAAGTCCGCCTCGAAGAAGGTTTAAAGGCTACCAGCCAGCGCATTGAAGACGGTTTAAAGGCTACCAACCAGCGCATGGACGACACTTCAAAGTCTCTCAACCAGCACATTGAAGACGGTTTAAAGGCTACCAATCGGCGCATGGACGACGGTTTTAACGCTTTAAACCATCGGATGAACGACTTATACGGGTTGATGTATGTACTGATAGGTGGGATGCTTACGCTAGTGGGTTTTGTCTTATGGGACAGGCGTACCACGATTGCCCCGGTTGTTAGAAAAAACAGGGAACTTGAAGAGAGGGAAGAGAAAATCGAGAAGGCATTTAAGGAACTCGCCCTAAAAGACCCCAACGCAGCCGAGGCACTAAAACACGCCGGCCTATAGTTTAGTATCTCACTCCGCTGCAAAAAATTGTCTCCACCCGGCTTGTCTTGCCGTCATTCCGGCTTGGCCGGAATCAGTCCTTGCCCTTTCCCCATTGTCCTATATTCCATAATGTATTGCCGCATATTCAGAAGATTAGAGGCCGATTCCGGACAAGCCGGAATGACGGCAGGGATATAGACGGAGTTAACTGCATAGGCAATTTTTTTTATTTACCGGTTAGCGGCGGCCATGAGATTGTCAGGGTATTGCCTGCCATTTTGGTATCAGGTGAATTTGCAAAAAAGCTATTAACAACGTTATTATATGCTGTATGTTACATATCGGCGGAAAGAAATGTTTTGAAACCGTGCGGAGGGCTGAGTAGGACTATGTACCAGTACTGCGGACCGTTGTTCGATGGCTTTTATGTCGCGATTCAATCTGACGGCCATGTGGTGTGCAGCTGCCGCGACGCATGGGATGTGCTTTCTTTAGGAAGGGTTCCCGATAGCAGTCTCTACGATATTTGGCACAGTGAGGCAGCGCAATCCATCAGAGACATGTTTAGGCGGAACAAGCCGCCACAGACCTGTCTGACCTGCCCTTTTACCCTTCTGACAGAGGATAAAGGCAAGCTCTACCGCCCGATTAACACCCCTTATATGGTCTTTTTAGAGACCAATGCAACCTGTAATCTGAGATGCAAGCGCTGTGACCGCAAAAAGATATTAGAGGCGCGTGAAATGCCGCACATGCCGATTGAAGTCTACAAAGAAATAATCAATGATTTAAACACACTTGAGAATTTCAAGTCGCTCATCCTTCACAACTACGGAGAGCCATTCTTACATAAAGACATTTATGATATGCTCCTGTACACCAGACAGAGCGCCCCTTTTATTAACACGTATATCTCTACAAACGGATTACTCATAGACAGCGAAGAAAAACAAAGGATAGTGGCCAACACAGTTGACCAGATAGTTTTTTCTATTGACGGCAGCTCCGAAGACTCTTATATACAGTACCGGCAGGGGGGGAATTTTGAGAAGGCTTTTTACAACATGTCCGCCCTCGCCGCACAAAAGAGGCAGGCGGTATCGGATATCGATATTATATGGAGGTATCTGCTGTTCCGGTGGAATGACTCGGACGAGGAAATGCAGAGGGCGGTGCAGTTAAGCGAAGAAGCGGGGGTCAGACTATTCTGGCACATAACAACGAATCCCCCCGGCGACCAGTCCGCTAAATACACAATAGCGGACACAATTAACACGCCAAAGATTCAGAGCAGACTGTGGCTTGAGCCGCCGTTTGGCGTATTAAACGTAAAGAGAAACGACTGTGACCCGAAAAAATGGAAGCGAATCGCCGCTCGTAGCGTCAGCGATTACTTTGCGCGCTATCAAAGCGCAAACGCCCCGCAGGGCGTTCAACCGGTTAATATTACCAGAAAATGGCCCAGAAAATGGCTTGAATCCCTGTTAAACAAGTCAAACAAACGGGTTTAGCCTAACCTCACACTACCGGATTATCTGTCATGCCATCGCTTTGTGGCGTCTTCGTAAAAGAGGTCGAGTTCTTTACTCTGTGCCTCGGTGAGTTTCTTTTTCATTTCGGATATAGCCGCCTCGATAATCTTTTCGGCCTCCGGCTGGTGCCTTTGTCTCAACTTTTTTAATTCTATATGTGCCCTGTCGACAATAGGCTCTATTTCCTGCAGTTGAGCCTTAGTAAGATTTAGTTCACCCGATAGTTTTGATAAAATCAATCTCTTAAACGCCGGAGGACCTTCGTGAAAGATCGCCTCCATTTTGTGTTTCGTAATAATCCCGCCGATGACGGCACCTGCCAGGATTCCAGACAAAAATATTACCAAACATCCGGTGAGGACCTTCCATTTTTTCATCGCCATACCTCCATAGTCAAGTTTATAAAAACAACTGCAACGCACTGATGCCGGAAGGGTCATCAATAAACACGCCGAAGGCAGCGTACCCGCCGCCACTGCCGGACAACACCGCATACAGAGCTGCTGTCAGGGCACATGCGGCCGTTGCGGCGGCAAAAGGCCAGAGAAATCTTTGGAGTTCATCCGCCTTCGCGACATGTACCGCTCTGACCCGTGCCATTACACCGTTATACCACTTTTCATCGGGCAGGGGTACAGGGCGCTCTCTCTTCATTTGATGGCCTTGCCGGAGGGCTTCTTCTATTTTTCTTATCATGTCATTGTTTGTTTTCATAGTATGCCCTCCTTTAATTTATTAAAATCAATGTGGCTTAGTATTTTTTTTCTGAGTTTAGTCCTTGCCCTGTGTGCCCTGACCTTAACATTAACCATGCTGAGATTGAGCATTTGAGCCGCCTCCTTAACGCTGTAACCCTCAAGATATATCAACGTGACGGTCATTCTTTCAACCGGGGCAAGTTCACTCATTGCCCAGTTAATAATTTCTACGGTTTCCTTTTGCATCTCCGAATCCCTGAACAGCCCGACAGCGTCTTCATTTACAACCCTTTGGAACCATCTCTGGTGGTCCTCACCCAATGAACTCATCGTAAGTTCCCGGCTTTTATAGTGAGTCCTCCAGTAGTCATAGCAAGAGCGTATTGTAATGGTTCTGAGCCAATATTTAAACTGGCTCTTAGCGTTAAAAGATGAGATGCCCGCAAAGGCATTCACAAACGCCTCATGGGCTGCCTCAGAAACGGCCTCCTGAGGTACATATGAAGCGGCGATTTTGTATACATACGCGCTGTATTTCCTGACGATGGCCTCAAACTCATCGGTATCTCCGGCTATGACGCGTCCGATTATCTCTATATCCGGTGAATCTTCGTTAAGCGTATAGGGCATTGTATTTGATCCATCCTTATTATACTTGAAGTTAAGGTAAAAGGGGCAAGGGTTTTGCGCCTTGCCCCTCAGTCCAAATAACTATCCGCCGTTACTGCTTATCCAAAGGTCAATGATGGAATGAATACTCTGCATTTTGCTCTTAACGCGCGCGTACATATCTGTTCTGAACTGAGTTGCCGCGGCCAACTGTTCGGCACTCAGGACGCCCTGAATTTGTGCCGCGATCTGTGCCCTTAGCACAGCGGCTTCCTCTTCGGCTGTGGCTGCTGTCTTTGCCGCCTGACGCACCTTGTTTTCGTCATACGCTGCACTGTGGATGGCGTCGCACAGGTTTTTCTTCGCCTCTGCAACGGTTACAACACTACTTCCCATCGTCTGGCGATAGGACTTCAGTATTGCGGCTATCTGCTGTTTCTGCGAATCGCTGAGTTTCAGGCCGAGCATGAATTTCAGAAACGGCGCTTCGATGTCGTCCGCGGCTCCGCCAGCCGCAAATCCATACGCCTTGTGAACGTTTAGCCCTCCGGCAATCACCACGGCACACAGGGCTGTAAATAGAGCTGCCACTAAAAACCTTTTACCGTTTTTACACATCATACGTACTTCCTCCTTTGATTTTATTTTGGGAATCATCCAGACAGGCTGGCTTTCTATTCCCTTAACTACCAAGTCGCGTTTGAAAGGAGAAAGGTTACACATTACTGGATATTGCTAAATGTAATAAGTTAAAATTGTGGAAATATTTTTTGGGAAACCGAGCTATGAAAAGGATTATATGTCTGGCTTTATTGCTTCTTTTGCAGATGGCAGGCGGCACCTCTGCCGAAGTTTATTTGAGCCGGTATGAGGCGGTGTTTGAGGCGGCTCAAAACAGCGCGGGGCAGTATGCCGGCGTACAGGTCACGCTTCGGATTACCTATGCGGCTGACCAGCCTCTGGCCGGCGGTTTTAAGGTTGCCGGCTCAGGGAAGATTTCAAATGTCATGGTGGCCGACGGCGACGGCGGGCCTGTGAGCCTTACCGTGGAGAAGTTCGCAGAGACGAAGATAAGCTATGATTTCCCGCGTATTACATCGGGAAATAAGACAATCGTTATCACCTTCGTCATGGAAGACGCCATTGAGGACAGGCTGCTTTACAGCTCATTTGACTCCCAGTGGGTTGGCAAATGGGAGCTCCCCGTCAATAACGCGACGTACACATTTATCTTTCCGCAGGGATTTAGTTATAGCTGGATTGACACGAACTTCGCGTCGTTTAATAAGATAATAGTTAACGGCAGGCAGGCGATTCAAATAGTTCAGCCCCTGCTTGCCGAATCGGCGTTCAGCCTGAAAGTAAAACCTTCGTTTGGCGGACATTCATTTGGTTTTTTTGTGGTTATGTTGGCCGCGGCGGCGTTATTAATCATGTACATAGTTATTAATATTAAGAATCTGCCGGATTCCTCACGGATAGACACAAGGGAGCTGACCCCGGCCGAGGCGGGATTCTTAAAGAAGGGCCTGAAACATTCCATTTGCGTGGCAATATTTGACTTGCTCCAATTGGGGCACTTAATAAAAAACCCGCCATACGAACTGCAATCCCTAAAAGCTGAAGACACGCTCTACGCGTATGAAACACTGCTCATGGGCTTTTTTGAGAGACCTTGCAGCCTGAACTATTTATTCCAGGACGAGGCGGTAACAAAAGGGTACAAAAAAGAGATGCTTGATTCCCTGACATGGAAGGGACTGCTGAAGGATGGCGCGGCAGCCGGAGCAGCGGCGGGAAGGGTTATATTGGCCTCAGTGCTTGCCGCGATAATAACATATGCCGCGGGGATATACTCAAGGGTGGACAGTCTCTATTTGATTATCTCTTTCATTGCCCCTGTAGTTGGCGCTGCGCTGTCCGTGGCGTTGTATATGCGCCGTCCTAAGTCTGGAAGGGCCAGATACGCATTAGAAAAATGGGAAACGACGCTGGAAGAGCAGTCGTTTGCCGTAAAGGCGGGCAATCCGGTTATTAGTTATGGGGTGGCGATTTTAGGGTTTCACATCCTGTCAGGGACAGTTTTCGACATATACTTAGTGTATATTTCGTATGAGCGCATTGCACAGAGGGCACGGAGGCTCATCGACGGGGTGTTAGGGCAGCGCAACGAATGACTCATCAGGCGGAGGTGGAGAGGGTTTCGGTAACAATACGCCTACGGTGCGTTTGTTCTGCCCCTGAAAGGCCGTTGACAATCAGGACAGGGGTATCACATAATAAGACAAGATGCTTATAAATCATGATAGAGCGAAGATTGTTAATGCCATTATCTATTTTTCGAAAAATACAAAATTCTGCGGGAAGACAAAACTTTATAAGTTAATGTATTACCTCGATTTTTTACATTTTAAAGAGACCGGCAGGTCGGTAACAGGCATGGATTATAATGCATGGGAATTTGGGCCGGTTCCTGCATCACTTAGCAATGAACTCAGTAATGACGCGCTAAAGCCTGATATGAAGGAAAGCATTTCTATACAGCCTAAGAATGAGAAGCAGTTTGTGGCAATAAAAGCCAAAAAACCGTTTGACGATCTGTATTTTACAAAAAGGGAATTACGTATACTCAAAAACGTGGCGTATATGTTTCATGAAGCAAAGGCTAAGGATATGGTAGAATCATCTCATCTGCCTAATGAACCGTGGGACAAAACCATAAAAAATAGAGGATTAAAGGCAAGAATCGATTATATGCTTGCCCTTGACGGCTCAAGTGAGTCTATATCCGAAGAGGAGGCGCTGGAGCGAATTGCTGATAGAGAAGAAATGAAAAAGGTATTTAGTGGATAGAGGCACGGTTCTTTTCCATCGTGATTTTGAATTTAAAGATGGTGAACTCGGAAATAAGCTGATTATTATCTTGAATACCCCCCTGCCTGATGAACCATACCTATGCTGTAAGACAACATCACAAACTAAATATAAAATAGAAACAGAAGGATGTCATAGTAGTAAGAATATATTTATACTCGGTAATATTAAAAATTGTTTTACAAAAAAGACGTATGTGCAGTTTCACGAATTGTATGAGTTTGACTCGCAAATATTTCTAAAGGGTCATTTCGAAGGAAAAATCGATGTAAAATGCACGCTTACTGATAGTATAATAAGAGCAATAGTCAACTGCGTAAGAAAATCCGAGGATGTATCCCCTTATCACTTAAATCTTCTGAAGTAACCCATTTCTTAAATTTCAGCCCTTACAGAGCGCGTCAAGCCAAGTCTGTAGCCTTGCCGGGTCGAGCGGCTCCTCCGGAATTTCACGCTGCGGCAGGCACTGCGGCAGGACTATTCTTAGAAAATTCTTCACCGAAAACCTGACAACCTCCGCCGGTGAAAAATCTTCCGGCATATTTTCTATCAATAGCGATTCCGAGTTCCAAAGGTCATCAGTATAGGGTATTCCTTCACGGCAGCCTCCCCCGCTGATAGTCTTTGGCTCTGCCCCAAGCGACAAGATAAACGAACGAAGCTCTAAGTTTACCGATTGAAGCCCTTTCATCACAATATTCTGCCCAAGGCGGTGCTTTCCCGCCGTCAACGGCGTAAAACGCGTTATATTGACGCCAGAACAATACACCAACGCCGCGCCTTTGCCAGATTTCACTATAAAATACATGAAGTCGTTTATATATTCACACGAATCTATTTTCATAAACAGCGCCTCACAAATCTCTGTGAATTACCTCTACTGATATTTCATATTTCTTTGAGAACTCGGCGGCCTTCTCTACGATGACAGGAGAGCGATGCCTCCCCCCGGTACATCCTACTCCCAGGGTGAAGGAAGACTTTCCCTCTTTCTTGTACATTGGGATCAAAAAGTCCATGAGGTCTTCAATCTTCACAATGTAGTCCATCGTCACAGCGCTGCTGAATATATATTTTTTTACCGGTTCGTCCAGCCCTGTAAGGGGGCGCAGCTCCTCTACGAAGTGGGGATTTGGCAGGAATCTCACATCAAGGAGCATGTCAAGGTGCTGTGGTATGCCAAATTTAAAACCAAACGATATGATGGTAAATCTCAAATAGCCGGCGCTAAGTCCTCCAAGGGCGGCCGTAATATACTGCCTCAGACGGTGCGGCGTGAAGGCCGACGTATCTATGATCGAATCGGCCTCGTCCCTCAGGGACTTTAGCATCTTCTGCTCCATGGCGATAGCCTCTTCTATATCGCCCTTGGCCGCCTTAGACAGCGGATGCGGCCTTCTGGTCTCTTTATACCGCCTGATGATAATGTCTGTTTCGGCCTCAAGATATACTAAATCCAGGTTGTACTTGCCACGGAGTTTTTGTATTATTTTATCTATGCCTTTCAGAAACCCCTTTTCCCTGACATCGATTCCTACGGCGATCTTCTCTGAACTCAAGGCGCTGAGTTTGATAAAATCATCTATCAGCGAGGAGGGCAGATTATCAACGCAAAAAAACCCCGCGTCCTCCAGCGCCCTGAGGGTGACAGTCTTGCCGGCACCGGACAGCCCCGTGACAATGACAATGGAGGACTTCATTTTACCGGCTCTATGAGACCTAAATCTCCGTCCTCTATCTTATATATCACATTGATTTCACCGCTCTGTTCGTTTGTGAATACGTAGAAATCCTTGTCAAGCAGGTCCATGTGCATGGCGGCCTCTTCGGCTGCCATGGGCTTCATATCGAACTTCTTTCTCTTAATGATACTTACGCGCTCAGAAGTTGAGGCGTCGGCCTCGGCGGCATGGATGCCCTTTCCGCCGCACTTACGTTTAGATGTTATCTTCTCTTTGTACTTTTTTATCTGCCGGTCGAGCTTTTCTATCACCTCGTCTATGGATGAGTACATCTCGCCGGTTATTGACTCCGCCTGGATTTGTATGCCGTTTGATTTTATCACCACCTCTGCCTTGTGTCTGTATTTCTCTACGGCAAGGATAACGACGGTGTCGCAGTCGGAGCTCAAAAACTTGCCGAATCTGCTTATCTTCCCCTCGGCGTATGCCTTTATTGGGGCGGTTATGTCAAAATTCCTGCCTGTTACGGTTATGTTCATAAAAAAACCCTCCTGAGTTTTGTAATGTAACCACAAATGCAAGCGCACAGGCCGCCTGATAAGCTACATGTGCTGCTTCTTCCTTTTCGTATGAGGTGGAATTTTTAATTCTTCCCGATACTTAGCAAGCGTCCTCCGTGCTATGTTGATATTCTTATTCTTGCAGATTTCCACTATTTTTTGATCAGTCAGGGGGTTTGAACTGTCCTCCTCCCCGACTATCGTCTTAATCAAGTCCTTTACGCTTGTTGACGATACATTGCCTTCGTCCCCTGAGAGGGAGCTGCTGAAGAAATATTTAAGCGGAAACATACCATGGGCGCAAGATATAAACTTGTTCGATGTCACGCGGCTGATGTTGCTTTCGTGAATGCCAAGCTCCTCTGAGATTATCCTCAGATTCAACGGCCTGAGGAATTCAACGCCCTTTTCAAAAAAGTCCATCTGGTATTTCATGATGCTCTCGGTTACCCTGTAGATAGTCTTATTTCTTTCGTCAAGGCTTCTCAGAAGCCACATAGCCGATTTATATTTGTCTATCAGGTATTGCTTATCTGTCTTGTCGAAGGTGTTTTTCTGCGTGAGCAGTTCTTTGTACATACTGCTTATGCGCAGACGGGGGATGCTGTCGTCATTTAAGATAATCCGATACTCGCCGTCAACCTTATCAACATATACGTCCGGCACTACGTAGGAGACCTGTACGGTTGAGAACTTTCTGCCGGGTTTGGGCTCAAGGCCTTCGATGATGTGAACTGCCGTGTGGATGTCCTCCAGCGCCGCGTTATACTGTTTGGCGATGGCCGCAAGTTTGTTCTTTTCGAGGTCTTCGAGGTTGTTTTGTACGATCTTCTCGACCAACGTTCCTTTAAGTCTAAGCGCCTTTACCTGAATAAGCAGACATTCCTTGATATTCCGGGCGCCTATGCCCATGGGGTCAAACCTCTGCACCAGGGCTATTGCCTTTATCACGGTTTCCTCTGTGAGTCCCAGGACGTTAACCAGTTCTTCTGTAGTGGCCTGCAGGTAACCGTTTTCGTCTATGTTGCCGATTATCATCTCTGCCGCCTCTTTTACGTCTTCAGAGGCGTTTGTCATGTCAAGCTGCCATTTCAAATGCTCGGTAAGCCCTGTTGTTGACGTTAAAAAGGTCTCAAAACCGGGTTTCTCGACATAGCCGGAGCTAAAGTATCCTAAATCCCGCCCATCGCTTCCCCTTTCGTCGAAATAATCATCCACGGCATACGTGCTTATAGTGTCAGGCATCTCTACATCGCCCTCGATATCGCCGTTACCCTCAGGCTTTTCGACTTCGCCGTGAGTATCGTCCATAGACGCCTCCTGTACTTCGTCAGCGAGTTCCTCCAGAAACGGGTTTTCCACCAGCTCCTGGTTTATGGCCTGCGATAGCTCAAGCTGGGGCATTTGCAGGAGTTTGATGGCCTGCTGAAGCTGGGGCGTCAGGATGAGCTTTTGCGACAGCTTTACTTCTAATCGCGTCTCAAGTGCCATTACAGAGTGAAATCCTCTCCCAGATAGGCCTTTTTTACTGCATAGTTGTCTATGATTTTCTCTGGTGTGCCGTCATCCAGAAGCCGCCCGTGATTGATTATATATGCCCTGTCGGTTATTGACAGCGTATCGCGCACGTTGTGGTCGGTTATAAGAATTCCAATGCCCTTGTTCTTCAGGTATATAAGCATTTTCTTCAGATCGATAATCGCTATCGGGTCTATACCGGTAAAGGGTTCATCAAACAGTATAAAAACCGGATTCATGGCTATTGCCCTTGCAATCTCCGTCCTCCTCCTTTCGCCGCCTGACAGGGTATAGCCTACGTTTGAGGCGATATGCCCAATGTTGAACTCATCAAGCACCCTGTCAACTGTTGCGGCTATCTCCGCCCTTGACTGCCGCGCGCCGTCAACGGCAAGTTCAAGGACTGCCGTGATGTTCTGCCGCACCGTTAGCTTTCTGAATATGGACGGCTCTTGCGGCAGATACGCGATGCCCTTTCTTGCCCGCAAGTACATCGGCACACCGCCGATTTCCTCGCCGTCAAGGGTTATAGAGCCGCTGTCATGTTTGACAATGCCTGTTACCATATAAAAAGACGTCGTCTTACCGGCGCCGTTTGGACCGAGAAGCCCCACAATCTCACCCGTCTTTATCGACAGGCTGAGATTTTCTACTACGAGTTTCTTCCCATAGTGTTTTGTTATCCCTGTTGCGACCAGTGTATTCATCTGAATTATAGTTACTCCTCGTGCCGGAGGCTATTTTTTCTCCTCAAGGTGTACGCGGCTGTTTTCTACGAAAGATACATCTGTATCGAAGAAATACTCTATCTTCGTTCCCGTTACTACATTTTTACCCTCTTTGGCCTCAGGCCTTCCCGTAAAGACCACACGTTCGTTAGCCCCATAGTACACGGCCTGTTCGGAGGTAATTATCTTATCGCCCTGGATGAGCCTGATATTCCCCTTTGAGTCTATATGGTCTATCTGCTGGTTTTTGTCCTCTGTGTAAAAGACAACCATAGTGTCGGCCAAAAACGTGATATCGCCCTTTACCGCCTTTACAGAGCCGTTAAACGTAGCCGTTCTTTTTTTGTTGTCGGCCATCAGGGTACTGCTTGTTATTATGAGGGGTGTGTTGTTGTCTCCTTTCAGAGATTTTTTGAAAGACGAGCCCCCTGCCGGGTCGGCCGTCTTTGCCGTCTTTTTAGTCGTCGTATTGTCGGGGCGCGGTGCGGTCGTATTGTCGGGGCGCGGTGCGCCCTCCGCCGAAATACCTATCAGCACTACAAATGCCGCCGCTGCCATCACGGCAAAGATACCTTTTATGACTACTGCCGCCCTGCCCTGCGTCCTCAGAGCCCTGCTTTTTGTCTTCACCGTCAACTACCCCCTTTTATCTATAGACAACTGTAACATGTCCTGACAATTGTAGCTTTTCTCCGCCGAAAGTTTCAATCGAGTCTGCCCGCACCATGACGTTTTTCCCTGTGAGGAGGACCTCGTTGACAGACTTTAATGTCTCTGCCTTGAAATCCCATTTTATATCTTTAGATTTAACCTGAAACTCCTTGTTGTACGCGGTGACTTCCCCTAGTAAGTCTATGGCGTTGTTTTTGATGTCAAAGGTGCCCTTCCCTGCCTTCATGGTTACTTCTTTTTCGGGGACATTGAACTGTATGTTTGTAAGCTCCGCGGTCTCTCCGGTCTTAATGATGGAGATTTTCTCAATCGCCGCCGTCCACTTAACCACTGATTCGGCGGCGTGTGTTATTTTTACGTTTTCTAAATATGAATTGCCGGGGACGATAGATATTTTCTTCAGACTATATATCTCCTGGCTCGTATAGTACACAAACAAAACCGTCGCCGCAATTATCAATACAATCGGGATGAATTTCCTCATGTCTCATTGTATCACGAAAGGCCATATCTTTTCAAATAACATTAACAACCGGACATCTTTCCCCACATTGATATGCCGCGTGTGTAAAAAAATGATTGAGTTTAATTTCCTTTCTGTGTTATTTTTTAGTGATGGATGCTCTGAGGGGGCTGTTTTCCCTGATAGACCGGCGGCTTTCGTATATGAAGGCGGTGGCGGCTTATAAATGGGCGCAGGGGCTGCCTATTGATGACGCTAAACGTGAGGACATCGTCCTGCGGGATTCCCTTTCGGCATCAGCAGACATGGGCCTCGACGTAGAATCGATGAGGGAGTTTTTCCTGCTGCAGATTCAAATAGCAAAACAGGTTCAGACGGCATGGCACAACAAGTGGAAATCGGAGGGGTTTCATCGGGACAGCCTGCCAAACACCGGCCTCGAGGCGCAAATCCGCCCGGCGTTGATAGAAATCGGCGCTGACATAGTAAGACAAATCAGGGAGGCACTGCCGCTGCTGCAAAATAAGGACTGCCTGCAGCGCTGTATCACATCAATTCGCACCGAACTTAAGACTGAATTCATAGAGGACGAGATGAAGATAAAACTAGTTGAATCCCTGGCCCGCGTAAAAACTACCGCCCCCCGCTAAACGAAGAGATGAGGACAAGGATACCACCTTTGCTTGCCGAACTAAGCTACCTGCTATGGAAAGCAGGGTAAAGTCCTTAATTTATAAGGCTTTACAGTAATTATAGCGACTTCACGTCGCACGGCTTCACGTTCATTTGTTATCTGCAGTTTAGTTTCTATCGCCGTGGATTTAAGAATTTTCAGCCCGATTACTTTTGTTATCAGGGTATCTACGGCATCTTTCAGGATTTCTTTCAGAATTTTATCGTAGCGTTTAGACATGGCGGTATTTTAACATTTAGAGAAATTAAAAACATATAGAAAAACCGGGACATGTTGCAGTGGAAAAAATATTTACAAGGAGTACATTTGTAAGACCAAAATGCAGTCATAGGAGTAAGAAAATTAAAGACGAAGGGGGATAATCCCAATACTGTCCGGTATGATAATTGTTAAGCGAAATAAATTGCGGCAATGAGGGGGGTATCGAAATTTTGGAGTAACCTAACGGGGGATGTCTATGATTTGTGGCATTGGCATAAAAGTCATGAATCGGACATAGCTCACGCCATTATAGTTGTGGAGAAAAAAATTGCCCCTCAGCTATTTATCAGGTTTTTTTCAAATTTTCTATATGTGCTTCTAATTCCTCGTCTGTAACCACGCCCATAAAGTGAAAACACAGCATTTCATATGTCCGCTTCGTGGGCTTTCTGCCTATCCACAAGGTTATAAGCATACTGGCTATCAGCGCGCAATAAACCTGGATTGTCAAGCCGTTTCTTGAGTGGTTCAATAAATGGTCAAATCCTAAAATGCACTTAAACCAGCGAAAAAATAGTTCGATTTGCCACCTGTATTTGTATATTAAAGCAATAGTTTCAGCGCTTAAATCCATTCGGTCAGTTACCAACAACATCGTGTAGTCCTGTCTGTAAGTACGTATGATCTTGGTTTTTGACGATACCTTTAAGCGCCTGTTACTACTGCCCTTGTGGTAAATCTCTATTACCCTTACCGGGGCTGACAAGTCGCCACGTTTTGAGTCGCTCCCCAAACGCACTGTCATATCCCTCTGAATCCCGAAGAGCCGGTCAGCCTCTGTCAAACTATTTTCTTCTATCAATTCCCACACCGCGTTATCTCGAATCCGACTTACAAAATTGCTCCCGGCTTTCCTTATCTCTTCGAATAAACTATACTGTCCATACCCTGCGTCCATTACATATAGCTTGTTCCTGGTTAGATTGTCTCTTAGTGTGGTTTTTTCGTTCGCGTTACCGTCTGTTACTTCCGCCCAGACCGGCGCCTGTTTAATTACATCGAATTCAAGGTGAATCTTTGCCGCCTTGTGATCCTTATCCAACCACAGCGCCCACATTATCTTGGGTAAGGCGTGTATTATCGTACCATCTACCGCTACTATAGCCTGTTCTATCGACTTTAACTGAGCAGCTGCCTCTAATTTCAGAGCCTGACCAGCCACCAAGACGGGGGATTATCCCCTAATTCGCCCACGGCAGGCTCTAACAATTTGCTGTCAAATACATAACCAGCCTCAGATAAGCTGCTAAGGCTGTACCGCTTTATCCCAAGTGCTTTCTGAATTTTTCTAAACTTCGACACTTCCGTCAAACCTCTAAGGCTGTCTACTACAGGATTGAAGTAGAATAGTAAATACATCAGTACGTACTTATCGTAATGCAGTTCCCTATTGAAATGCTCGTTTTGCCCGCGTAATTTCTCTAAAATCGGCTCTATGACCTGAAAATACTTGACCCCCTTTATCTGCTCTGCCTTAATCGGGTCTTTTGCTTTCCTGCTCATATTGAATTGTTGCACAACCACTAGTAAAAAATCTAGCCCGTATATTTAATATACAGAAGTCTTTATGGTTATAGATTTAGGCTTGCTTTGCACTTTCGCCGACAATTTCTAAGCAATTATCATACCGGACAGTATTGGATGTGTCCCTGAATTCGCTTAACTGGGCAGGGGTGATAGCTTTCAATTATTTTCAATAAGTCTTGCGATTATATAATCGTCGGTGCCAGGTGTAATAGTGCTTACAGGGTTTTGCGTCTTACCGATAGTTATAACAAGTTCTGGCACTGTCATCGATATATATAAATCAAGCATCTTAACGGTAACTCTACCGCTACGGTTATAGTCGGCATTACCCTCTATTCCCTCGACAACTGCCTTAGTAAAGGCGCTATTTTGGAATTCCGGAATCATAAATGAACGCTCGCTGCCTCGTGAAGATGAAAACGTTGTAGCATCGATTTCATAGCTTTTCATTATATTCATAAATGTATCAAACGATGCTCCATCTTGAAAGAAAATGCTTCCTGAATAACATGCATCTAAAAAGAGAAACTGTTTACCCAATAAATCCTCAAAAGTATCAATTATATCGGTAAATGAAATAGCTGTATTCTCTATATTGATAGCAACCACATCGACCGGTAAACAATAATATTTACCACCTTCATTTACCCCATGCCCTGAAAAAAACACCATCGCAGTATAATTACTTTTAGTATTTTCTTTTAACCACGCAAGTCCATCACTGATCTTTTCTTGAGTAGCCTCATAACTTTTAAGAATTTTTACTTCAACATTAGTATAGAGTTTACCCTCCTGTTTTTTCATAACGTCAACAAAATCATCGGCATCTTTAGGAGAATATATTAACTCTCCATAAGCATTATCTTCATATGTATCTATTCCTATGGCAAGGATATAGAGTTTCGAGGGTTCATCATCTTTTTGTGGTTCACCTGCCCAAATTAATTTTACTTTAGATGGTACACTCCAACCATTCTCATTTATTGCTATTAAATCTATTACACAGTTTTCCTTTTTTATCGTTACCTTTATTTCATTCACTTCGCTATTTACTTGGTTTGTAATTACACTTTCTTCGGCGCTTTTCTTAAAATGGTTAATCTTTACTTTTATGTCAGTAACTGGTACACCTAGCGGTGTTCTAACTTCATATTTAATTGTTAAATCCGTTTCCTTAACCTCTTCTTTGTAATCGTGTGACAGGATTTTAATTACCGGCGGGAGCTCGTTTGTTAATGGGATGGCACTAACCTGTATCTTTGATAGTTTTATGGCCTCGCCTTCGTCAAGGGTTTCTAATACATTTAAGATTACATCCCGTCTGCAGTAGGTTTTTCTGAATTGCGATATAGGAAAGAAATCGGCCTCTTTGTCCGCTCCCCTGTTGATATGCCAGCCGATAAGCTCCTCCGCCCCTATCGACGCGTCATAATACCCGCTTGGAGTCCATAATACCCATCGTTTTTTATCGTTATGAGGAAAAAAAGCCAAAAGTTCCGTGCCATCTTTTACTCTAAACCACCTTATCGTCCCATCGCCAAAAGCCGCAACGACAAGTTTCCCGTCTTGAGAGACATTTACATTCCACGCGGTGCTTGGTACTGAAGTTTTCCATTTTTCTTTTCCTTCTTTATCAAATAATCTTAAACTCCAATCTGCACCAAGTACAAAGCCGTTCTTATCCAGTAATATTGCAAGGCTTCTCGACGCTTCGTTCGGCTCAAGGTCTATTTTCTTTCCATTTAATTTTGGATGCTTACTATCAAACCAATCTGTAATATTGAGCAGGCCGGGTTGTGTGAATGGTCTGAATAGGATTTCTGTAAAACCTGAATCAGTCATCAGTTCCCTTTTAGAAATGGAAAATATCTTTGGAGAGTTACCATTTTTATCATAGCAAAATCTGACAGTTCCAACGTCTTTCGATACCCTGAAACCCTCTCC
>JADFXO010000449.1 GCA_015233485.1 Nitrospirota bacterium | reverse complement strand
TTACGATGGCCCTCGGGTACAATTTGAAACTTGAGCGCAGCAAGACGCAGGGCAATAAATTGCGGGATTCAGGTTTCAGCGATGAAAAAGAACCGGCGGACGAGAAATAAACAGGTAGAGGAATATATCATCATGCTAAGCCGATTCGGATAACACTTTAATGTAGGCGCAAAACTCATCAAGCATGTCTTTTCTTAGCCGGATGATTTCATGGAAAAGACTGCTAAAGCCCCTGTATGCCTTTTTATTGCCGTTTTCCATATATTCGATAATGGGGATACAAAAAAACCAGTTGCAGCGAAACGGCCTCAACTGCCGTGAAATAACACAGCCCGCCTGCGACAGATACTTGCATGGCAAGCACTCTGGGTCGTGATTGCTGAAAGATAAAATCTCCGCCGGCCGATAGCCCAACGCGGCCAGGTAAATTACATCGCCAATATCGTAACGCCCAAACTTGTTCAGGCAGCAGACACCCTCACACTGTGGACAGACTTTGCCGTTGCAGTCCATAATGAACGGGTCTGCGTGAGCGATTTTCGCGCTTAGCCGCTTCGCCATCTCCTTAAGCCCCGACATTTGCGGCATATCAGCCGCAGCGCCTATGGCGTTAATCAATGAGGCCCACATGTCCTCACCGCCTTCGCCTTCGCGATTTAATGTGTAACCGCAGCCGGAACTCACCAGGAGCTTCGATAATTGCCCGTATAATCTGACGCTAATGGCCATCAATGAATATTCTTAAATTAATGCTGGTATATTATCTTATTCCTATGCTATATTACAACACCTTTAGGTAGAAGGGTCTGATCAAAAAAAGAAGGAGGGAGTAGAAGGATGAAGCATCTATTGTACTTTGCACTTATTGCGGCGCTCGTGATGTCATTTGCGGCATGTAAACCAGCGCCAGCCCCGGCACCAGCACCAACACCGGCGGCATCAGCGGCACCAGCCCCTGAAGCAACGCCAGCACCGGCGGCATCGGCGGCACCAGCCCCTGAAGCAGGACCGGCGGGACCAGCGGGAGCAGCAGCACCAGCAGCATCGGCAGCACCGGCAGCACCAGCAGCACCGGCAGCACCAGCAGCACCAGCGGGACCGGCAGCCCCAGCAGCATCGGCGGCACCAGCCCCTGAAGCGGCACCAGCAGGACCGGCAGCATCAGCAGCGCCAGCAGGACCGGCAGCATCAGCAGCACCAGCAACACCAGCACCTAAATAGCTATACTAGTGAAAGGGGTGTGGCTTGTTTATGTCAGACGCAAGTCGTTTTTAGCAACTTGTGTTTGAAACGATAGCCACACCCATCACATGCCTGTTTTTGAGCCGAAATGACTATACTTGATAAGATCATTGCAAAAAAAGCGGAACGATTGCTTGAGCAAAAAAATTTAATCTCGCTAAGCGAGATTAAAAAGGCAGCCGCTGCCGCCTCTGTGCGTAATTTCGAGTTATCTGTCAGGCGCGAGGATGGAGATTCGATAAAATTAATCGCGGAAATCAAACATGCCTCCCCGTCCGAAGGAATTATTCGCCGCGATTTTAACTTAAAAGACATAGCCCAAACATACGAGCAATGCCGCGTTAACGCCGTTTCCATACTTACAGAGGAGGATTTTTTCAAGGGCCACTTATCTTATATCGAAGCAGCAAAGGAAATTCTCACATGCCCGGTGCTAAGAAAGGATTTTATCTTCGACGAATATCAAATATATGAATCCAGGGCATTTAAGGCCGACGCCATTTTATTGATTGCCGCCGCCCTCACTGAGCAACAAGCTTACCGGCTGATGAGTATCGCGGCCGAATGCTCATTGCATGTGCTTTTTGAGGTGCACAATCTTAAAGAATTAGATATGGCGCTGAAACTTGATTGCACGATTATCGGCATTAACAACCGTGACTTAACTAATATGACAATAGATGTCAATACGACTTTAACCCTCGCAAAAGAGATCCCTGATAATAAAATTGTCATAAGCGAAAGCGGGATTAAGTCCCGCGATGAGTGTTTAATGCTTCAGAATGCCGGAGTCGATGCCATTCTGGTCGGTACGTCATTTATGAAATCAGGGGACATTGCCGGTCAAATAGATTTACTTTTACGATAAGTCAGGTGCCGCAAGCTAAATTCATAGGTTTCTTTGGGTGCCAGGGCTAAGAAAATCCCTCCTCAAAGGGAAATAAGCTCTAAACCCCTCGTAAAAATCCCCCAAATACCTAAAACCAATGCCGCGCCTTACTTTGATGGTGGATTTGGGTACAACGGTGCTATGGTTTAACCATACCATTATATGTTAGAATCCTATGTGATGGCCGCCGCGCCAGATTGGCTGCGGCAGCAGTTCAGGAGGGTTTATTGGAATTACTCAGATATCTGGAGATATTTAATAGAAGAAAAAGGATATTTTACTACGTCATCGGCGCCTCTGTGGTATTGGCGCTGCTTATATTGCTTTTTGTCAGGCCGGCCTACAGGGCAGCCGCAAAGGTATTGGTTTTAAAGACGCCCTCTGCAAACGGGCTGATGGCAAGCTGGGGTCTGGCCTCACAGGTAACCGGCAGTAGTGATGACATAAAGACAGATGTAGAGCTGTCCAGGATAAAACCGCTGGCAGAGGCTGTTATTGGCGAGTATAAGCTCGTGGGACTTTTTGGCAAGCAGTTAAAGGCGGATGATTTTTTTGAGCCGTCTATCGCAGAGAATCTGTTTTCCTTGCCCTACGCCGTCGTTAAGCAATATAAAGAGGTAAACATAATAGAGATAAGCGCCATAACAAGTGACCCCGAGCTGTCTGCCTCTATTGCCAACAAACTGTCGGCGTATTACATTGAGGGCGCGCGCCGTCGGGTAAGAGACGATTTCAAATCGGTGAGAGAGTCTCTGGAATTAAAACTTGATTCGATCAGAGATAGTTATTATAAATCTCTTGCCCTCTCCACAGCCATGAAGCTCAAGGATATGACCGTCGATTTACAAGGCGAAACGAGCAATATTATTAAGGCAATAAATACGCTGAAATCCGAATCCGAAACGATGGACAAGGAGTATGCCCAATTTGACGCGGAAATTGAAAAGGGCACTTCGCGGCCTCAAGCACACCGCCCAGGTACGTAGTGGCCTCTTCTGTCAGTGACAGCCCGCGTTTTTGCAAGTCCTTTATAAATAGTTCCCATCCCATGTGGTCCCATGTGCCTTGAGTCTTCTTG
>JADFXO010000448.1 GCA_015233485.1 Nitrospirota bacterium | reverse complement strand
CGGCCAAACCCCTTGATATTTTGAAAGTTAAGGGTTCTGTTCCGGTTATGATTGAAGATAAGAAGATATATATTCCCGAGTATAACAAGTAGAAAGGATTTTTATAAATAAGGGTTTTTTTATAAATAAGGGATAGGGTACAAGACATGAAAAGAAGAGACTTCATAAAAAGTGCGGCAATTGGCCTTGGCGGGCTGCTTATGCCGGTGGATAAGAGCGATGCGTCTTTATGGGAGACATTTTTTCAGAAGTATTTCAGAGAGATGACGCCGGAGGAAAAAAAGAAGGTCGCCCAAAGGCTGGAAAAAGAGTATAAGGACAAGACCGGGGTGCAGATAAACATCAAGACAAACGAAGCGCTGCCGGGCGTAAAATTTGGCTATGGCCTTGATCTTTCGAGGTGTATAGGTTGCAGGCGGTGCGTATATGCCTGTGTTACCGAGAACAATCTCTCGCGAAACCCACAGGTACAGTACATAACTGTGTTAGAATTTAAAAACGGCGAGAAATGGGTAAGTGACCTTGAGGAATCGAAGAAATACTATGACCACGACACGGTGCCGGAACCGGGACACTTTTATATGCCCGTGCAGTGCCAGCAGTGTGACAACCCGCCTTGTGTAAAGGTGTGTCCGACAAAGGCGACATGGAAAGAGCCGGACGGCATAGTAGTTGTCGATTACAATTGGTGCATCGGGTGCCGGTATTGTATGGCGGCCTGTCCGTATGGTGCGAGGAAGTTTAACTGGGGAGAGCCAACAGTGCCCCCAGACCAGTTTAATCCGGATACCCACTATCTTGGCAATCGCCCCAAGTTCAAGGGCCATGTGGAAAAGTGTACGTTTTGCATCCAGAGGACGAGGGAGAACCCTGGCAGATACCCCGCGTGTGTCGAGATATGTCCTGTAGGGGCAAGGAAATTCGGCAATCTCCTTGACCCGGAGAGCGAAATCAGCCGGTGTATTGAGACAAAACGGGTATTCAGGCTAAAAGAAGAACTTAACACCAATCCTTCTTTTTATTATTTCTTTAGTTTGTAGAGGAGAGGCAGAGGATTATGATAGAATTTACTAAAGACTTACTGCGCCACTTAATGAAGGGAAACAAACTGTATTACGCGTGGCTTTCGGTCCTGGGATTGTTTATCGCCGCGGGGGCGGTCGCGTATTTTGGGCAGGCCGACAAGGGTCTTATAGTTACGAACATGAGAGACCAGGTGTCGTGGGGTTTTTATATCTCGAATTTTACGTTTTTTGTCGGTGTGGCCGCAGCTGCCGTGATGCTTGTGATACCGTCGTATATATATAATTTTAAGCCGATAAAAGAAATCGTGCTCTTTGGAGAGATGATAGCGGTAATGGCGGTTATAATGTGTATTCTGTTCGTTGTTGCGGACATGGGCAAGCCTATTTACGCATGGCACATTATGCTGCACCCTAATTTCCCCTCTTCTCTTTTGGTATGGGATGTCATTGTGTTAAACGGTTACTTAGTGATAAACCTGTCGGCGGTGCTGTATGTCCTGTACAGGGCGGCACAGGGGAAGGAATACAAGATGTCTATTATGTGGCCAATCGTGTTTTTGTCCATACCGTGGGCGTTTAGTATTCACACGGTGACGGCGTTTTTATACAATGGCCTTTCGTCGCGGCCGTTTTGGAACGCGTCGATTGTCGCGCCCCGGTTTATAGCCTCCGCGCTGTGTTCTGGCCCCGCGCTTATGATTCTGGTCTTTCAGATTGCCAGAAAGGTCTCCGATGTAGACGTATCAAACGAGGCTATTCAAAAGATAGCCGAGTTGATTGCCTACGCGATGGGTTTGAACCTTTTCTTGTATGCCGCCGAGATATTTAAGGAGTTTTATTCGCAGAGCATTCATTTAGCCCCTATGGACTATCTGTTTTTCGGTTTGGAAAAGGGCGGGATACACCACGATGTCCTTGTGCCGTTTACATGGGTTGCGCTGTGCTTTAATGTTACGGCCTTTTTGATTTTTGTAATGCCCGGGATGAGGCGTAGGTTTACTACCATGAATGTGGCGTGTGTGTTGGTGCTGATAGGTGTATATATAGAAAAAGGCATGGGATTGATTGTCCCAGGTTTTATCCCTGACACGCTGGGCGAGATATACGATTACCTGCCTTCAGCAACAGAACTGCTTGTGTCTGCCGGTATATGGTCAATAGGGGCGCTTGTCTATACAATCCTGATGAAAACAGCTATCCCTATCTATAAGGGCGAACTGAGTCTGATTCCTAAGGGACAGAGGCGAAAAATCCCCGTACATTGAGCCATTTGCAAAATATGATGGCTCTCTGTGTCTTCAACGCTCTGGATTCCCGTTTTCACGGGAATGACAGACAGGGGGAAGGGGTGTCTTGTTGCCGTTCCAGTATCAGGGTAGGTTGTCATTCCCGTATCCAGACAGTTTGTCCTTCCCGCGAAAGCGGGAATCCAGTCTTTAAGTGCGAACATAAATGGGACACAATTGCTCGTTATGCAATTTGCTCTACTGATAGTTGCGCCGCTGTGACGCCGGTTCCCCCTGCTTCGGCATGTTTTCGGCTGCCCATCCCCCACAAGGTGATTAGTGGCTGAAAAAGGCCCGGGTGGTTTTAAGCACCTGGTGTTTGCCAGCCAGGTTGGGATTAATATCGTTGTGGCGACGTTTGTCGGGTTTTTTATAGGGAAGGGGCTTGACATGCTCTTTAAGACAGGGCCGTATCTTACCATTACGTTTCTTATTCTGGGGATTATCTCCGGTTTTGTCGAATTGTTCAGGACTGCGAAAAAGGAATTGGGAAAAGATGATTAAGACTGTAGCCGTTGCTACGCTGGCGGCCTTAGTGGCTGCCGTAGTTATATCACTTGCGGCAGGATATGGAAGGATGTCGCTGAGTATATTACTAGGCGGGATTGTGGGACTATTAAACTTCGTGTTTCTTTCAAAGAGTATCAGCGGCCTGCTCAATGCGGATAATGTTGCCCCTGTCATGCTTATATTCAATATGGTAAGGCTGATAGTGGTAATGGGGGTATTGTTTGTGTTGATTTACCTGAAATTGGCGGAGATAATCGGGCTGTCAATCGGCCTAACGGTCTCTTTTTTGGTTGTGATGGCGACCGGATATATAGGCTCAGGGAAAAAGAGTTGAGACCCAAAATTGACAGCGCGGCAGCCTTTAGCCGGAGCGTGAAGCCGCCAACGAGCGG
>JADFXO010000447.1:2786-3221 GCA_015233485.1 Nitrospirota bacterium | reverse complement strand
AGGGCGCGTACGGCCGAGAGTTCTCGTATTGCACTAACGCAGCTTGGCGGAGGGCTGTCCCGGAAGATTAACGAACTCAAAGAGGAAGTGCTGCTTATCCTGGCCCACGTAGAGGTGGATATCGATTTTTCCGAGGAAGAAATCGATACGGATAATTATGAAACCCTCCTCCGTAAGATTCGCACTGTAGCGGACAGCCTCAGGAAACTTGCCGGTTCTTACGAAAGTGGAAGGTATTTTCGCGATGGGCTTTCCATAGCCATTGTCGGCAGGCCAAACGTTGGGAAATCCTCGCTTCTGAACGCCCTCCTCGAATCGGAAAGGGCTATCGTTACCCCCATAGCGGGCACGACCAGGGACACTATCTCGGAGAGCCTGAGTATCGACGGTCTTCCCGTTACTATAGTGGATACTGCGGGCATACGGGCTTCCCAC
>JADFXO010000447.1:0-2730 GCA_015233485.1 Nitrospirota bacterium | reverse complement strand
GCGGACTTAGTACTGCCCGTATTCGACGCCACTGCACCCTCCGGTGAGGCTGACGCCGGGATTATGGAGCGCCTGAGGGGCAAGCGTGTAATCGCCGTACTGAACAAGATGGATTTATTGCCGCGGGAAGTGCCTCAAGCACCTCAACAAGCGTCACTTGCGTCAGAGGAAGCAGATTTCCATCACTGGCTTGCAAGCTACGGCGACCCACCATGCCTCGTCGTCGATATATCGGCAAAGACGGGCGAGGGACTTGACCGGCTAAGGAAAGTCATCTACGAAGCGGCAATGAAAGGCGCCTGCGACGAAAAGGAAGGAACTATAATAACGAATCTGCGGCATAAGGTGGCCATAGATACGGCTATTGCGGCGCTTGAAGAGGCTGCCGCTCTTATTTGCGGCAACAGCCCCCTGGAGATCACAGCCATCGAGCTTCGCAGGGCGCTTGAAAGTCTATGCGAAATTACCGGAAGCACCTTAGCGAATGCGGCAGACGGCTCTATCGCCGCAAGTGTCTCCACCGTAACGGCAAACGACGTTCTGAACAGGATTTTCAGCGAATTTTGTATCGGCAAGTAGGGAATTCCCATGCGGAGGCACTTGCAGACTTTGCCGTAGAAGCTCCCTCGATGGAACGAAAACACTTACCCAGACCTCACACTGAATATAGCGCGGGCGCTTTTTTAAGGGGAAACATCTCAATCGGTGTCCCTCGTTTCACTGCCACGGTTTTCCCATAAATATGCAATTTTACCAACATATAGTAAACTTTATAACATTGCATTACAGTTTTTCTGGTATAATTGGAGTATGAGCGTGATTACGATACCCAGGGTTTTAAGGGATAAGCTTGGTGACGAGGCTTCTGAGGCCCTGGTAGATGTCATCAACATGAATGAACCGTCAAAAGATTTGGCTACTAAAGCTGATCTGGCGAATCTAAGGACAGAGCTTAAGACGGATATTGCAAAACTTGATGGGAAAATTGATAATGTGAAAACAGCACTCGAAGGGAAACTTGATACTATCAAAATCGAAATAGAAGGAAAACAAAAGCTTTACTTCCTCATCCTCTTGTTTGTCATGCTTCTAACCAATCCTAAAGCAATAGACTTGCTCGGAAAACTTTTAGGACTCGTAAAGTAGGGGTCTGAGTAGCATTTGGTCATCGTTTTGTCTAATGTTGGCCTTGCCTGCCTTCAGGAAAGACGGGGTTTTACGGACCGTCCTACGTTATAAATTAGACCAAATGAATCATTTTGTCCAGTGTTGCAGAGACAGAGTTTCAACGAGGGGGTAAGGATGTTCCGATGGAAAAGTAGCCTGTCCCCTTATTCCCTTATAGTCTTCATCTCATCGTGAAATAGTACCGGTGGTTCTACTTGTCCGTCAATTTTTACTCTTACACCACAATTATTGTTTGTAAGACTGTTTTACAAAAAGAGTAGGTACCGATTATCTCGCTATTATATATATTTATTATTCAGACCATTTCCACTCATATTCACTTGTTAGTAATTTATTTTCATTTGAAATAAACAAATAAATTCCTTTAAAATGTTTTCGTTTGTCATATCTAAGAGTAAAAGCACCTCGTCCAAATGGAGAAGCCTCCCTTGACTCAAAGGTACACACCAAAGTGAGATGTTTAAAAGTACCTTTAAACTCTTGAACATATGTATCATCCGTTGTTATTTCGGTAATGATACCCTTAACCTTGTCGCCTGTTTGTTCAAGCATTACAACTTCATGAGACTCCTTATCGTTCTCTTTAAAAGTTGTTTTCCACTTTCCTGCTATCGAGGGCTCATGGTGCAGTAGTTTATTATAATAATATGGAATTATATTGGTACTAAACCGTCCTAAAATAAACCATATCACATTTACAACAATACCCTGAATAATAGCAAATTTATCCATAAACCACACTCCTAAAAAACAATATATTTATATTATTCTATTCAAAAATTAACACATAATTTTGTATTAAATCAAGGCAGTAAGCAGATTCAACCCTTAATCCATAACACGCTATATGATTTAAAAGTAAGTTGTTCAAATAAAGTGCTTCCATGTGTAGTTCATGACCGGAACCCCTGTAAGTGCAACAAATGTCCAATAGATGTCGCACAAGCGCCGTTATTAATACGCTTTATTACTAGTTCCTCAATGTTTTTAGGATAACAATACCAATATTTATCCTGTACATTAGTCATTGGTATTAAAGGGACGATTAGTGGCTTGATTCCAAAATGCTGCTCTATCTTTTTCAATGACGGCTGTACAACCTTAGTAGCAAAATTCTCTTCTTCTTCATTAGTAACAAAATTCTCAAATAAAATTCCATGACAAATAAAAAGCGAAAGAAACCTTGCATAATATCCTGAAGCTGTTTTGCCGTTTGATTTATACCACAATGAAGCATCGCGAACTTCAATAGCGTGAAAAGTCATTGTTGAAAGCAAGTGGTGGTGAAAGTTAACCAATTTCTCACTCCATAGTGTTTTAACCGTACTTATACGCTTCCCTTCATGTTTATGAAAATCAACGATATTCCTGTAATGTAAAATTGTTTCTCCCTTCTTATTTCTTCCATCTAAGAAAGGCATTTTTGCCAACAACAATTTATCCTTGCTTGCAGTACAGAACTTATCTTCCAAATATTCCCATCCAAGAGGTTGTAGTTGAACTTCTTTTGCCATTTCCAAAAAGCTCGTGAATTCATTATTT
>JADFXO010000446.1 GCA_015233485.1 Nitrospirota bacterium | reverse complement strand
AAAGGCATACACGTCAAGTTCCATGTTAAACAGCATCAGCGTACCCAGCGCCCCAAAGCCGGCCAGCGGCAGCGAGGTCAGGATGGTTATTGGATGTATAAAACTCTCATACAGTATGCCCAGCACGACGTATATTATCAATATCGTAATAATCAGGAGTATGCCCATGCTTGATATTGATTTCATGAAATCCTTGACTGGCCTTTCACCCCTTTTCAGCGCCTCGGATATGGGTATCTTCTTATCCATAAACGGGACTATAGATTCACTGGCAAGGGTGTCCAGTGTTGGATACATGACAAAAAGGGTGATAAATAGTGAGATGCCGATGAGAACAGTATTCGGTGGGATTTGCGGCCCTCCCAATGCCTGTCTTAAAAGGGACAACACGATTACTATTCTCGTAAACGACGTAAACATCATGAGAATTGCCGGAATAAGGGACAGAAAACTTATTAAAAAAAACATCGATATAAGCGGATGGTCTATATTAAGAGCGCCCATGTTCAGTTGTCCTTATCCGTCTTGCCGGCAAGCGCGTTTTTGATGCGGTTAATAGCATCAGACATCAGGCTGCGGCCCCTGGAAATCTCGGTGTTGAGGGTTTTCTTAAAGGCGATTTCCTGGACTTCTTGCTCGCCAAGTGTCTTCACCAGTTTGAAATCCGTTTGCGTCACGCCGAGGACGAGGGCCTTTTTCCCCACCCTGACAACGGCAATGCCGCGCTTAGGACCCAGTGACAAATACTCTATCATGCTCAGGAAGGCGCTGCCTCCGTGCCTTTTTTTCGCCGCGAAGGCGATGGCGTAAATCAAAAAAACCACCACCACCAGCCCGATGAAAACCTGAAACACGGCGTCTGTCATCGAAGTTGTTTCAACCTGTCAGTGGGGCTTACGACATCAGTAAGCCTGATGCCGAACTTCTCGTTTACCACGACAACCTCGCCTTTGGCTATTACCTTGTTGTTGACGAGTATTTCCATAGCCTCCCCGGCAAGTTTGTCGAGTTCGATTACCGAGCCTTGCCCAAGTTGAAGCAGGTCGTTTATGAGCATCTTTGTCCTGCCTATCTCCACCGTTATCATAAGAGGTATATCGAGGAGGAATTTAATATCCCTGGTGCCCTCAACGTTGCCTTCTTTATCCAATTCGTGGAAATCTGCCTTTTGCACATCCATGAATTTCCTCCTTAAGTATGTTTTTTCCTGTATGTTCTTAAAAAAAACTGCGTTGCTGAATTTCTAACTAAATCTCTTCGCCGGTGATTTTAACGGCTAAAATGCCCTTCACCTGCCCGGGCACACATCTGAATTTGGGAATCCCCTCTACCTTCAGCACCATGTCTTCGTTGACACTTTTTCCCAGAGGGATTACGTCTCCCTTTCTTAGATTGAGAATGTCCTCAATCACAAGCTCGGCCGTTGCCAACTCAATTGAAACATCTACGCTGGACAGCCTCAGGATTCCATTTAAACGGCCAACCCAGCGCTGGTCTATCTCAAGTTTTTCGGCCTGTATGCCGGAGTATAACTTCTCCTTAACCGGTTCGATTACCGAGTAGGGGATGCAGAAATACATTTTACCCGTGAAATCCTCTACCTCAAGGTGAACCTCTACCTTTATTATTACCTCGGTAGGCGTGACAATAGTAACAAACTGTGGATTCATCTCCGACCCGACATGCTCAGGCTCCACTGCGATTATTCCCTTCCACGCAGCGGCCAGGTCTTTTAACACCATGGCGACCACTTTTTTGATGATACGCTGCTCGATGGGTGTAAAATACCGGCCTTCTGATTTCGTATTCCTCGCGGTAGTGGCCCCGAAAAAATACTCCACAAAGGCAAACACCGCGGGTGCGCCAAGCACGAACAGGGAAAACCCCTTCAACGGCTCCATCTTGAATATGTTGATGCTTGACGGCAGCGGGAGCGTTTTCATAAATTCGCTGAACTTCATCATCTCTACCCCGTGTATGTTGACATCTACAAACTTCTGAATAATCGTGGAGATGGAGTTTCTAAAGAACCTCGCAAAACGCTCGTTAGCGATTTCAAGGCCAGGCATCCTGCCCCTGATTATCCTCTCCTGATTTGCCAGGTCATAGGTCTTAATCCCTGACTCTTCCTGAGCCTGTGCCCCGGTATCTACCGAACCGCTCTGCACACCCTTTAACAGGGCGTCAATTTCATCCTGCGAGAGTATCTTGTTCATCTATTGCACCATAAGTTCGGTAAAATAAACATTAATGATAATTTCCTTTCCCAAGGCCTGATTCAACCGTGAGAGCATTTCGTCCTTTAACTGCATCTTGCCGTCAGGACCGGAGATGGCCTCAAAGGACTTACTGGTGATAAGCATGATAATGGCATCCCTCAGAAGGGGCATTTTCTCCTTCAGAAGCTCTTCATATTTCTTGTCTGTCACCTCGAGTTGAAGCGATATCTTCATGAACCTGTTCTTGTCCGTAAGGTTAACGATCAAGGGCTCAAGGGCGACAAGTATCTGCTCGGCAGACTTCTTATCCTTGTGTTCGACCTCTTTAGGGCTGTCCTTGCCTTCGTCGTGCCTGGCAAAGAATTTGTTATAGCTAAAAAATCCCCCGCCTGCCAGTACAAGGATAATACCGCCAAAGATTAATATCTGTTTGATGCTCAACGACTTTTTTTGCACCTTAATTTGTTCAACTTCTTCGGGTTCTTCAGTCATGTAACCTCCATAGAAAAAATAAGACTGTTCTCTGCTATAGCTTGCAAAATCCATGCCATCTATTGCACCGGCGATAATAGCTAACTACCACTGATTAAATGGGATTTTACAAGGCACTTACATACCCCAATCCTGTCAAATGCCTGTCAAATGGTTGACAGGGCGGTGGTTTTTCAACGTATTACAGGTTGACATTCCGGACAAAACGCGGCGATATAATTGACTTGAAGGAATACATGGTTGAATGATACAATAAAATCGATATTATCAGTGCGAGCGGCTGTGTCGGGTAATCTAGACATTGCCTTTTGCAATAAATGGGCAATAACAGGAGAGGCATGACAGGATGAAACCAAGGCGTGTGGGATCAGGGGAATTCACCATAGGAAAGCCCCTTTCGTCGTCGGTATACGACGAAGACGGCCAGCTGCTTCTGAGAAGGGGCTACACAATCACCGCAGACGACGTGCCAAAGAGCATCGGGGCGATTGTCTTTGACCATGAGCCGCATGA
>JADFXO010000445.1 GCA_015233485.1 Nitrospirota bacterium | reverse complement strand
TACTGAACCATTTGAACCTATGGCTATGTCAGTTCCCACCCGGCCTGCTACTAGTGACCAGCTTCCGGTTGCGGAAGACAGACTTTGTCCATGTTCGATTTCGGTTGCGCTAACAGACGATAAAGAGCTAAAACATAACAGAGTTAACAACATACCAAAAATGAGACATACTTGTTTACTCAGCTTTAAATCTTTCATCTTATATCCCCCAAACAATATTACCGCATTAAAATGTGGTTTAATCAACCCGTATGGTTTAAACGTAATATTCAAGACATACTGAGCCAGCTGCGACCCACCGCAACTGAAATCGCATTGGCGCTCATGTAACAACAATATGAAACATAGACAACGCGTTTACAGTACCGGCAGTTGCCGCACTTGTATGAAAGATAGAAAGACATACAGCAAGCGCAAGCACTATAACACTTTTTTTAGATAAGCAACAAGTCTTCATTATTGAGTTACCCCCGTTTTTGTGTTACCCTGCGTGATTCGCAAAAAATGATACAGCCAATAACCACAGCCTGGCAAATTTACCAGCCATAGGTGCCGACAGCACCACACCACCCGTGCATATTTAAGACAATCCATTTGCCATTATAATAAATATACATAGTCCCGCCTGTCAAGGGTATGTGAATTCCGGCCACGGTAAATTTGTTCTGATTCTTAGTCCGTCATTCCGGCCTCGTTTTGTCATTCCGGCTTATCCGGAATCTGTCCTTATATCTCAGAATAAGGAAAAATCATCATGAAACAACCATTTAAGGTACGATTCCGGACAAGCCGGAATGACAGAAAGGGGCAAGGATGGCAACAAACTAAGCAACTACCGCTTAATTATTATGGAGAACAAATTTGCCCTATCGTTCCGGTGAAAGCGAAGAGGAAAGCAGTGAAGCAGTGTTTTCAGTGAGTTAAGGCGTGCGGCAAATTGTCTGAATTACTTGGTATATTTAAGAAGTTTGGAGCAATTAGCTGTAATATGTTTTATGATCACTTTATGAAAAGATACTTTTGTGCCATTGTCAAATGTGACAGGAAAATCTCTATGTGAAATATTATATGCCATTGTAGCATTATCACATGCTAATTTCTTGTTTATGTCAAGAAATAATTTTGGATTTTTACCTTTTGTTAATTGTTTCCTGAGGTTAGCTTTAGATTTATCATCAAATGATTTACACCGTCCCTTGGTAATCTCATTGGTAATATTATCGATTGTTGAGTCTTTATCCCATTTAAATAATTCATTTACATCATCATAATAGATACCTGTAAAGTCTGTTTTGTCATCAATATGCAGACATCCTATACTTGCACGTTCTAAATAAGCCCCTTGGAGGTTTGCATTATTTAAATAAGCCGCTTGAAGGTTTGCACGTTCTAAATAAGCCCCCTTAAGGTTTGCATTATCTAAATAAGCCGCTTGAAGGTTTGCATTCTTTAAATAAGCCCCCTGAAGGTTTGCGTCTATTAAATAAGCCGCTTGAAGGTTTGCCTTCTTTAAATAAGCCCCTTGAAGGTTTGCGTCTATTAAATAAGCCGCTTGAAGGTTTGCCTTCTTTAAATAAGCCCCTTGAAGGTTTGCCTCTATTAGAGAAGCCCCTTGAAGGTTTGCCCTTTGAAGGCTTGCATTATCTAATGAAGCCCCACTAAGGCTTGCATTATCTAAAGAAGTCTCTTGAAGGCTTGCATTATCTAAGTGTGCATTTCGAAGATTTGCCCCTTTAAGTGTTGCATTATCTAATACAGCTCCTATAAGTGTTCCATTATCTAAATCAATATTTATGAATTTTGAGTTACTAAAGTTCGCATAACTTAGGTTTCTTTTTCCTAAATCAATTCCATCGGCTAACTTCGCCAAAGCTTCTTCTCTATTCTTATTGTTTGATATATCGTAGTTAATACTTGTATCCCGACTTTCCTTTTCTACTATGATTCTATTCGTTACTTTAAGATTTCTGTTAAATATTTTATTGTCAAACCATCCATCTTCTGTTCTGTGATTTGGAAAGGGATTAATTTGATACCAACATAATATAAATATAACAGATAATATTGCAACAAATAATGTTATAATAAGTACTCTAATAATTCTAATAGATAATGATAGTATTTGTTGCTTTCGACATAAATATATGATTCCCCAAGAAAAGACGCATGACAGCTCGATGTCTAATGTAATGACAATCTCATGATATAATGTATGACCTTCGCTACGATAAGGTAAAAACATTAACGCCACCCATGTAAGCGTAGCAAATGGTAAGAAAGAATATAGCATTATAGTAAGTAGAGAATACCAAGAAATTCTTATCATCCCATTGTTATTAAAAAAAGAATAATTAAAAAAAAGAGTATTTAAAAGCGATGGTTTGAGTTGTGATGGCTTATGATCTACATCCTTGAGCCATGGAATATATTCCCTTGCATATAAATAGAGATTGATAAATAAATTGATATGAAATAAGAAGATTATGATAGGAGTAAATCTATAAAAGAAAAGGATAGGTACTTCGGCACTCAGGAAGGGTAGGGTTATCTTTCTGCTATCGACAAGGAGGAGCTGCATATCTGTTGTAGTAGCGGCTGTAGTAAAAACATAGGCAAGAAGTAAGAGAAAAAATACGAGCTGGCTTCTGTTATATGACGATGATTCGTCAAGCGATTTCTTTATTTCAGTTTTGTCCGCCACATCCTCCATCTCCCCTTATCCTCCATCTCTCCTTATCTTCCATCTCCCCTTATCAGCTATCCTAACAGCCTTTGTAAATTCAACATACCAAACCTCCGGCACATCATGAATTATTAAGTTATCCTAAAATAATCCATGATGTCTCGGTTTATATCATAAATATATTGGCGTTATTTTTTTGCTTTCGGGGCTTGAGTGGCCGCCGACTTTTGTGCGGGTGCCGCTTTTTTCGCTTCGCTTGGCTTAGCTCCGCTATCTGGTTTAGCTCCTGCATCCGGCTTAGCCCCTTCGCCTGGCTTAGCCCCTGCATCTGGCTTAACTCCGGCGCCTTCAAACGGGAGGCCGGTGCCCGTGCCGGGTGCCTGCTGCGTCTGCTGTGCCGAGGGCTTAGGCCCTTCGATTATTGACGTCTTCTTCGCCTCGACTATCGCAAGCAGCAATGAGGTTATCATAAACACTACCGCCCCTATTGTCGTCATCTTCGCAAGGAACGTCTGCCCGCCTCGCGCTCCAAAGACCGTCTGGCTTGAACCGC
>JADFXO010000444.1 GCA_015233485.1 Nitrospirota bacterium | reverse complement strand
TGGTTGGCCATTTTAAGTACCGATGTAACAATTGATGATGAAGAGGTTGTACGGATTTATGGTAAAAGGTGGGACATTGAGGTTTTCTTTAAAATGTGCAAATCGCATTTGCAACTTGCCAAGGAATTTCAGGGACGCTCCTATGATGCAATGGTGGCTCATACAACTATAGTGTGTTGCAGGTATATAATGCTGGCAATGGAAAAAAGAAATAGTGAAGACAACCGTACTATCGGAGAACTTTTCTACCTATGCTGTGACGAGGTACAAGACATAAAGTTTTCCACCACACTTCAGTTGCTACTTGAAATGTTGGTAGAACATTTAAGAAAAAACAAGATTGCCCCAAACGATGCCATACAGGTGTTTATATGCTAACGCTCCTTGTTTCCACAGTCAAACGCTATCCCCTAATGAGCTGAACCGCAAACATTTTCGATCGCTTTAACTATAGCACCGACTATTTTCATTTGGTATTCGCTGTCTTGTAATAGGTTTTCTTCGTATCTATTGACGATGATTCCACATTCGACTAGCACGGCAGGCATTTCGGTAGTTCTAAGCACGACAAGGTCGTCAAACCTGTATATTCCTCTTTTTTCGTCTATTAAATCCCGGTTTTCTCCGGGAATATTTTCGGCATGATGTAATGAGGGAGAAAACCCGCGCTCTAACAACTCTGAGCCAAGGGCTTTTGCAAAAAGCAAACTTGCCTCGTGATATTTGTTCTTTTTGGAGTAGAAAATGGAGAACCCCTTGTATTTGTCGCTGTAATGCAGTTTTTTCCCGTCATATTCCCATTGTGAAAGGTAGACGGGCTGTACCGAGTCGTGGTGAATGGAAATGAAGAGATCGGACTTTACACTATTTGCTTCGACGGCTCTTTGCTTAAGAGTCACTTCCCGGTCGGCTTCGTTTATTAGAAAGGCATTTTCGAAACCGGCTTTTTTGAGTTCTCCAAGTAAGAGGGCCGCTATTTTTTTATTAAAAGAGTGCTCGCCTATGCCTGTAGCGCTGGTAGCCCCCGGATGTTTTATAGTGTGGCCGGCGTCTATGGCAATTTTGAAATTCTGTCTAAAACAGGCTTGTTCGGCATTCGAATCCGTGGCAATGGATAAAAAGATGGCAGGTATAAATATAACCGTCATCTTTATAATCCTCATCTTTATAGCCGCCATCTTCAAATCCAAACTCTTAAACGTTTGTTTATTCCAGAGAGAGTCTTATTCCGCAAAAGTGTATTATTCCTCAAAAGGTCTGTAACCATCCGGGAGGGCATACTCGAAAGGACTTTTACCAAAATTGATGGTAACCAATTTCTGATTCAGGAACTCGTCTAAAGCTACGCTCGAAGTTATCAAGGCCGTCGCTTCCCTTCCGGTTTTTATGTCCAACCCCTGGGAACTGCCTGGATTGCCGTTTGTCCATGTCCCGTTGTTACGTACATAGACCTTACCGTAGTCAAGATCCGCCGCAATACCAATACTGGTGATTCCTAAATCTTTCATTTTTTTCCGCATGTAAGGCATTGCTCCCGAATTCGTTACTTCGTCGGTAATACCAATAAACATTACGGAATCGGCCTTGCTTGCTATGGCGCCCATATCCAGTTTAACCTCAAAATACCATTTGCCTTTATTATGGTGTGCTGTCGATGAGAAATCGTAAATGCCTTTTTCACTTACAGGCGTTGCTATATCTTCCTTGGAATTCGATTCTACGCGTGCTTTCATAGCATCTAATTCGTTGACCCTTCTATAGGTATATCTAACCACACATACGGTTCTTTTATAATCCTTCAGAATGTACTGCATCCATTTCTTTCTGTCCGGTTCTTTAGAGTTTATTTTACATGTGTGGTCACGTTCCTTCAGCCAGGCACGCTGTTCATTGCGCAATTTCGTCTTTTCCTCACCGGTTAATTGTGCCATAATTTCCTGGTATGTTTGGTTGATTGCCTTATCCGAACCTACCAGGTCGTCCACAAGACAAGCTTCCTTTTCGGTATTACCGCTTGGTTTATCGCAGCTTGCCATTAAATTATGGCACGGAATAAGCACAAACGCTCCCAAAAGAATAAAAAAATACATAAAAACTTTTTTCACTGCTTCCTCCTTCTTTAAAGATGTTTTATAAATGGGTTTCTACCTCAAGCCTCCAAACCATTCGCTAAGTTTTCGATTCCATGCTTGTCCTCATTACATGTCTCACTTGTCTTTGTTACACTATCTTCAAACAACCTTGTAAATTCAGCCACTTGTAGCCCACTTTAATTTCTTTCGTTCTGAATTTTCAATAATCACCGTCAAACTCTTATCACCAACAACAAAAGCATTCTTCACCTGGCCATTTATCGTTACCTCTTCACCCATTTTGGGAAATGTTTTGGAAGGTATGACTACAATTGCCCCGGTTGAGTCCGAAATCTTGAAATAACCGACCCCAAAGACGATGACCGATTCTGTTACCTTGCCTTTGACACGCACTAATCTGTCTTCATATTTGGAAGGTGACGCAAGAATGTTACCAATTTTTGTCGTCCTTGATGGAAAGCCATTAGAGCATGCAAACACTATTGAAAATAAGACAAGCATGAGAATAATACTAAATTCTCTTATTAAACTGAAAGGATTATTAATAATTGTCTTAACGGTAGAAGAACACACTAACGGTATTTTTAAAACGTTATTGATGAGTCGCTTAAATATGCGTCCGTTTATTAATGTACTCATTAGTCGGGTTCCAAATCAGACATTTATATCTACTATTTTTACTGGCTAACATCATAGACACCTCTTACTATTCCTCTTTCTCGGCCTCTCCTAAGAATCATAATACCTGATCTAACATTTACCTAAATCGGGCAATTCTTCTACTAAACATATAAAGCATATATATATTATGCAAAATATTACCGAGTTTTGTCAAGTTTTTTTAAAGAATCGAAGTTATATCAGGATTATCGGTAAATATTTCCCACACACTAAATGATCCATTATACGTTTAACTTATAGATTTATCTATAGTATTTCCTAACACAAAGTGTAATCTCATAAGCTAAGTTAAACCTTTTCGAACCTCCAAGTGCTTATAGGCTTGTAAGAACCAAGCTCGATAAATCTGACATAATAAACTCCATCATGGATGTAACTCCATATCTCATCGCTTATCGTATACGATGGATAGCCGGAGACCATTCCCACTGACGGTATGAAAGTTAAATCAGTCGAAAGCTGAAAAAGGAACTTATCTT
>JADFXO010000443.1 GCA_015233485.1 Nitrospirota bacterium | reverse complement strand
TTCCTCGCCTTTTCGCCGGCCTCTTTACTATAAAACCTGGCAGTAAACTTACCGCCTCCAGCTACAAGGACATTACCACCCTGTACTAAATAAGGCATAAAACGTGGCGGTGCAGGGATTTGAACCCCCTTGGGAGGCTGGTGACCGTAAGTTGTTGAATTTCCTTATAAATATCGCCATAGTATGATAAAGGTGTTGCTCGTTTTGGCTCAGATCGTGGACCAATTTGTACACTAGTCTGGGAGGACCTATACCATCTGAGGAGGGGAGAAGTCAAGGAAATTCAAGGGGTTAGGGGGGGTGTGAATTTTAGGTAAGAGTGATGGGGAACTACATCAGTAAAAAAACAATCAAAACACGAGGCTGAGGTGATCGATAATTTAGTGTCATTCGGTATACGGAGGAGTAAGGTCAACAGTTAACCTGAGTAGAGAAACATAATTTCATAGTATAGAGGAGGGGTGGTTTAGTTCGACCTATGTTATCACTTTCCCCTTACCATGTATCATAAATCTTGCCCATAAATCACACTCACATAACCATACCTGTCCCCCCGACACCGAACCTTCCCAAAAGAGCAGATACAAAAAAATCCGCTTATGTACCTGACCATATGTTTTTATATATTTCTGTAGAGTAATAACTGCATTATACATAGATAGTTTTATATAAGAACTTTTGTCCAGGTACTTATGAACTCGGTGGGTGCATAAAAAAGTAGTGGGAATGGATTCCTGCTTGCGCAGGAATGACACATATGGGCGCAAAATACCATTTTCTGTCATTACCGTGAAAACTGAAAACCATTTTTAAAAACCGCATAAAATCCTGTTTAGGAAAAAGTGTAAAGACAGATTAGACAATAACTTCCGAATACCCATCAAAAATTTATGCACCCAACTCTATTTACTTTCGCTTGTTTTTGACCATTCATTAGGTAGATACAAGCCTATCTGCCTAATGAATGGTCTCCTGCTCAAAAATATCCATACGCTATGTTCATTATTGTCTTTACTAAAGGCTTCCCTATTGAATTTGACACCAACATCTTTAATGTATGTCTATAACATCTTTCTATTACCTCCCATCTTTGCTCATGCTTACTTATATTTTACTCTCTTCTCCCTTTTTTTGATTACACTTCAGCCTGAATCGCTGTTGACAAAAAAAAGAAAGACTTGTTATTATTGAGCGTAGAGGTTTTTATATACAAAAATCGTTCTGTGTTAATATGGACATAATAGAGCCGAGCGTTAAAAGAAACAACCAGAGAAGAAAGTTATGTGTATTCAGAGATTTAAGGGTTACTATTTAGGTTGAATGTATATGGGTGACATAGTGAAGTATTATTTTTCCCTACAGTATTCGGCGATCCAAAAGACTGTGCTCCGGCATGACCGGCTATGGTCGATTTCGGGAATGAGTCAGATATTGGCACAGATGAATGAAATAGTTATGCCTTATTTAGTACAGGGTGGTAATGTCCTTGTAGCTGGAGGCGGTAAGTTTACTGCCAGGTTTTATAGTAAAGAGGCCGGCGAAAAGGCGAGGAATGAGATAATAAAGCGTATATCTACCAACTTGCCCATGCTTGAGTTCCAGGCATCTATAATCGTAGACGCTTTAAAATGGGAAGATGCAAAAGATGCCGTTTTGGATTGTCTTAACAGCCAAAAAAAGGAGTTTCGCGGTTACGGTGTATCGTACAATCCTCACTTCCGTGTGTGTCCGGAGTGCGGTGAATATCCAGCGATAAAAAGACCTGAAGATACCAATAAAAATAAAGATGACGAGGATGATACAGAAGACTTTTGTCATATTTGTTTTGTAGCGCGTAAAAAGGCTATAATACATAAAAATAAATTGGAAAAAGCTGAGAAGCTCACGACACTTGAACGAATCTATAAGAAATATTTTGAATTATACGATTTTAAAAACATCCCAAAGATACCTTTAGACTTTAAAAACCTTTACTCTGATAAAGAGGAAAAAGGCTTGAGGATGGCTGTCTGGTTTTCCGACCTGAACAACATGAAAGAAAAGGTTTCTATCTGGTTATCAGAGCCTGAAGATGAAGACACCAAAGAACCTGATAAGTTGAAAGTACCTAAGATATTTAAGATATTTGAGATGATAAAGGATGTTAATATTGAAGTTATCTCAAATGCACTCATAAAAACTTTTGGATACATAGACCTTAAACATCTTCCCTTCAGGCTTATTGTCGCCGGAGGAGACGACCTTCGGATTGTTATGGCAGAGGAATATATCTTCGACTTTCTCTTAAACTATGCTTCTGCGGTTGACGCCAAAGCAAAAGAGATGGAGGATATCGATATAATTCCGGGGGCAGGCTATAAAAATGATAAAGGCAAGTATATCTACCTTAACATGGAATGGCTCCAATGTAAATCTAATGAATGGGCCAGGAAGAAAGGGAAGGAAGTGCAAGTCATCAAGCCGTACAGTTTTGGCGGTTCCTTTGTCGTTACCTCGACACATACCCCCTTCAAAAAGATCCATGATGTCTGTGATGATCTAATGAGCGAGGCCAAGGAGGCTACTGAAAGGCGAGGCAACAGTGTCAACTGGCGCGTCCTGTCCGTAGAGGATAATCCCAGCGTCAAAGAAATAATTAAGTTTGAGAAACCACTGTTTATCGATAATCCACCTGAAGGAGAAAAAGATAATCTGACTTTCAAAGAGTATGTATACATGCGGAGATTTTATCATGGGAGGCTCTCAGGCTCCCACGCACAGCAGATTGCTTCAAAGATAATTGACTTCAAGAACGATTCTGAAAAAGTTTCTAAAAAGGTTGAGGACTGGCTAAAAAAGCAAGCATCCACGGGGTTTGAAAAGAGCTATTCCTATATCCTTGTTGACCCTAAATTCAGAAAAGAAAACGGAGACTTCATTTGCGAAAGACTGGCCACGCTGCTTGAACTCCTGAGCATCTCAGCTAAGACAGACAAAGGAAACAAAAAGCAGGATGGGTAAATTACACCTTGCAAGGGGGAGGATCACGGTATCTGCCAGTGGCTACTGGTTTACCTCAGGCGGGGAGAAGGGGGCCTTCGGGTTTTATCCGCACCTGAAGGATGAAGTTGGTAACGCTGTGTATCCTGATACGCAGATACATGGCGACCTCCGTATGGCCGCCCAATGGCTGATGAACCTTAAAGACGAATCCCACGAGGAGGTAAATAAATACTTTGGCTCCGTTCCCTCTGATAAAGAAAAACATTCTAAT
>JADFXO010000442.1 GCA_015233485.1 Nitrospirota bacterium | reverse complement strand
TGAGGAGGATGGAGAAAAGCCAAACAGGGTGGAGTCAATTTTCTGTCGTGGAGTGAGAACATTCAAAAAAAAATACGCCGCGCTATAACGGTTTAATCCTCATAAATTTCCTCTTTCCAACCTTTAGTACGTACTCCCCCGCAGGGAGTTTTTCGTCCTGTCCGTCTGCTTTGCGGCCATCAATTTTAACGCCTCCCTGATTTATCAAACGAATCGCCTGCCCGGTGCTTTCACAAAGGCCGGTGTCTTTCAGGATTTTGGGCAGCCACACCTCGTGTTCAGTCCATTCGTATGAGTACGTGGCGATGTCGTCAGGGGTTTCTTTCGATGAAAAAACTAAATCGAACTCCGCTTTTGCCTTTTTCGCTGCCTCTGTGCCGTGGTATCTTTCGGCAATCTCAAGGGCAAGTTCCTCTTTTGCCTTTTTAGGATGAGTCGTGCCGTTTGATAGTCCCTCGCGCAGAAAGGCTAACTCATCAATGCCCTTGTGGCTTAACAACTCATAATATTTCAACATCAGCTCATCGGATATGGACATCAACTTACCGTATATCTCTTTTGCCGGTTCGTTGATGCCGACATAGTTGCCGAGGCTCTTGGACATCTTGTTTACGCCGTCGAGGCCTTCCAAAAGCGGCATCATTATGACGGCCTGCTCGGCAATGCCGTACTTTCTCTGGAGGGTTCTGCCCATCAGGAGATTAAACCTCTGGTCTGTGCCGCCAAGTTCGACATCGGCCTTCAGTGCCACAGAATCGTAGCCCTGAAACAGCGGGTAGTAGAACTCCAGCAGCGATATTGGGTTATGCGCCTCGAAGCGTTTCTTAAAATCGTCCCGCTCAAGCATTCCGGCAACCGTCAGAAGTGTCCCAAGGCTGGCTACCTCTTGCGCGGACATCTTAGAAAACCACTCGCTGTTAAACACGATTTTGGTGCGGTCCTGGTCAAGGATTTTAGAAATTTGCTCTTTATATGTCGCCGCGTTAGAGTCAATCTCCTCTTTGGAGAGTGGCTTACGCTGCTCGTTTTTGCCGGTTGGGTCGCCTATCATGCCGGTGTAGTCGCCTATAAGAAATATCGCCTCGTGGCCAAGCTCCTGAAAATGGCGCATCTTTTCAATCAACACGGTATGCCCAAGGTGTATGTCGGGGGCGGTTGGGTCAAAACCCGCCTTAATCCGTAGAGGACGGTTCTCTTTATAGGAACGTGTTAACTTATCAAGCAGCTCCTCCTCGTTTATTATCTCAGAAACCCCTCGCCTGATAACCTTTAACTGTCTTATTGGATCGTCAAACACTGTCAATAACCCTGTTGTCATCGCCGTCCTTACCTCCGGCCTCTGTTTTATTATACAGATAAAAGATAAAACCCGGCAAGCTTGCCACCAGTGTAGTTAAATACCACCCGAAAGAAATCGCAATGGCCGTCTCCTCGGCAATTCCCGCCCGTTTAAAGAGCAGTACAAATGCCCCTTCGCGCAGGCCAAATCCTGAAATCGATATAGGAATCGCGGCAATCAATACTATTACAGGCACGAATATTAAAAGGTCTAAGACGCCAACCTCCACGCCCAGACCATGTGCCACCAAATACACGCAGCCAATGGCGATGAGCTGCGCCGCGGTTGTCAGCATAAACGATAACGCGATGGCCTTAGTATTCCTCATATATAAATGGAAGTATTCATAAAACTTCGCCACAGAAGCAAATCTGCCGCCTAAGCGAAACCCGAACACTATAACACTCACAACGGCAAAAGCAGCCGTTACCGCCGGAGTGAAATACTCAACGCCCGTGCCGGCAAGCCTGTTCAGACCAAACATCATTGCCGCCAGTCCGATGAAAATAATATTCGCAAGCCCGATATACCTATCCATAAATACAGACGCGGCGGCAATCAAACCATTCCCTGTTTTCTTGTAAACATAGTATACTTTTACCGCGTCGCCTCCTGTTGTCCCAGGCATTACATTATTAAAAAAAAGCCATATCATGTTGAGTGAAAATAGTTTACTCAGGGAAATATCCTCGGAGATAAACAACTGCCACCTCCTGGAAATAAAACCAACTGAAACTATGCACAACAGGCAGCCCATAAAGAAATACAACAGATTGATGTTTCTCAGCAACGAAAAAACCCTGTTCAGATCAACCTTAGAAAGCAGGACATATAGAATCGCCGCACTGATAAGAACCTTCGCACCTGACACTAACCCCTTTTTTATTCGTTTGTTCAATGATTCCTTCACGCACTTAGGTTATATAAATAAGCGAACTGCTGTCAAGCAAACGTCCGGCCCTGGGTCTGCGTCAAGAAAAAGGGTTAAGGTGTTGAGCTTTTTATTTGGCCATGCTTATGGATGTTTCTTTTCCGGGCTGGCCAGTTAGTAGCCATGTTCACCCTGTTTAAATTCTTTCTAAAGTAATCACAAACACCCTGAAATCCTTTATTGTCCTTAGATGCTATAACGCGGCCATATCTCTCAGGATTTTATCCGCCGCTGCTGCGGGGTCGTCTGCTTTGAGTATGGGGCGGCCTACCACGATATAGTCCGCTCCAAGCCTTATGGCATCAGCAGGTGTGGCCGTCCTTTTCTGGTCATCTGCGTCCTTAATCCATGGAGGTCTTATCCCCGGCGTAAGGATCGCAAAATCACGGCCACAGCACTTCCGTATGGCCGTTATCTCCCTCGACGACGCCACAACTCCGCCAAGGCCGGAGGCCTTTGCAAGGGCCGCAAGGTGTGTTACATGATGTGATAGTGTATTATTTACATTGAGTTCGTCTGTAAGTATCTTGTCGTTGAGACTTGTTAGCACGGTTACGGCGAGTATAACCGGCATGGGGGCGTTATTCTTCTGTGACTGCTCCGCCGCCCCTTCAACTGCCGCCCTCATCATCTCACTGCCGCCCGAGGCATGGACGTTAAACATATACACACCCATGTTTACTGCCTCTCTTGCCGCGTTTGCAACCGTATTGGGGATGTCGTGATACTTTAAATCCAGAAACACCCTGCCCCCAAGCCGCAGTACTGCCTGCACGGCCTCCGGTCCCTCCCTTGTAAACAGCTGAAACCCTATCTTAAACATTGTTACTCTGTCCCTGAGGGCTTCCACTAATCTCTTAGCATCGCTTAATCTGTCAACATCGAGGGCAAGGCAGAGCCTTTTTTTTGCTTCTTCTATTGTCATCTTTTTCTTACGCTCGGCTCCGTACCCTTGATTAGTCTTTCTATATTGTCCTTGTGCTTATA
>JADFXO010000441.1 GCA_015233485.1 Nitrospirota bacterium | reverse complement strand
ATTAAAAGAATCCTGTGCATCAAGACGGAAAGGATTCTGAGGAATGATTTCACTATCGCATATGACAATAAACTCTATCAGGTCATGGATAAAATAAAGGCTGATAAAGTCATTGTGGAAAAATGGCTCGACGGCACTTTGGCCATATCTCATAAGGATATACTATTGAAATATAAAGAAATAACGGTAATACCTATTAAACCCAAAATACGAGTTTCCAGGGCCAAAACGATTCATAAACCAGCGCATGACCACCCATGGAGAAAGGGCATACAGAAATGCACACTTGGTAATGATGCCAGGTAAATATCACCAGTTTAAGCATTTTGAAAGGGAGCAACGTCCACTTCCTAAGATGTTATTTTTAGGAGGTGGCCATCACGGCCACAGGACAAACGCTGGCATCCAGCCAGCTTATGAGGTAGGACAGGGCAAAGACAAAGGCAATAATGAAAAGGGATAATTATATGGATAGCGCCTTTTCCTATGGTGGAACAGGACTTGATTGGTTGTTATCGAAAGCCTTCCGCTACCCCAAAACTCTCCTCATTTTGCGACGTGATGGACAGGCCTGGCACTTGAGCTTCAGCACTCCGACGCCAGCACCTCAACGCCGGAGCTCCTGGACAACGTTACCCGTGGCCATGTCCAAGAGGCCTTGACCAGGTTTAAGGATGTTATTTTATGAGGTGGCCATCACGGCCACAGGACAAACGCCGGCATCCAGCCGGCTTATGAGGTAGGACAGGGCAAAGACAAAGGCAATAATGAAAAGGGATAATTATATGAATAGCGCCTTTTCCTATAGTGGAACAGGACTTGATTGGTTGTTATCGAAAGCCTTCCGCTACCCCAAAACTCTCCTCATTTTGCGACGTGATGGACAGCCTGGCACTTGAGCTTCAGCACTCCGCCGCCAGCGTCTCAACACCGAAGCTCTTGGACAATGTTGCTCGTGGCCATGTCCAAGAGGCCTTGGCCAGGTTTAAGGAGTCTGGGGAGCGACTTAATATTACTCCCCCCTTGCGACGACGCCCCCCTAGGGGGACTGTCGCAGGGACAAAAACAAGGACAAAAACAAAAACTTTACGGAGTTATTTATAATAGCTATCATGAGCAAGATAGCTTGGATCGGAAACGTTTTTCAAACGTTAAAATAGGACATTTCTATTTTGGTAAGAATAGTGTAATACCAAAATAGAAATGTCCTATTTCGCCAAAGTGGAAAGCCACTATATTCAACAGGTTATGCACTTTATCAATAACGCTACGCATATTTAACGCGAAAAGAGCCTAATTAAAACTTCGGTATTGTAACACTGGACAAAAGGGTTCATTTTGTCTATTGTCCGAAACAACCCTTTAGCACCGGCGCGGCTTTGTGGGGTGCTCACAACCCCTAACATTAGACAAAACGATGAAGGTGCGGCGGCTTTCCCACCTTTGTCTTGACAGAAACCACGAATGTGGTTACAATAAAGCATGATATTTGAATGGTCTGAACAAAAACGGCTTACCGTTCTGAAAGCGCGGAATCTCGATTTTCTGAAAGCACGGTATTTATTTGACGGCAGGCGTTTGCACACTGTTCCGTCGCCAAGAGGGGAAGAGGAGAGATGGGTTAGCGTAGGAGAAATAGACGGCCAATTTGTTGCCGTTGTGTGGACGAGGCGTGATGACGCCATCCGCATTATCACTATGAGGAGGGCAAGAGATGAAGAAGAAAGAAAATATCGTGCGCTATACGACTGAAGAACTTGCCGCCATGCGTAAGCGTGGGGAGAGCTGCACTGACTGGGCAAAGGTTGATGCTATGACAGAGGATGAGTTGGAGGCCTCCATTGCAGCCGATGAGGATGATGTTCATGAAAAAGTGGACTGGACACAAGCATTTGTCGGGTTACCACCTCGAAAGAAGCATATCAATATTCGTGTTGATACCGACGTGCTTGACTGGTTCCGCAGCCAGGGCAGGGGATACCAAACCTACATGAACAGCGTGTTACGCGCTTTTGTGGTGTCGAAAGCAAAAACAGGACAAGATAACACGAAACAGGCTAAAAAGGGTTGAAAATGGACGGGTTACCTAATGACGGGAAAGTAGCCTGTTCCCTTTTCTGCTTCGCTGTCAATAAAAATACGGTTTTACGGGCTGCCGCAAACCCTACATTAGACAGAAGGGTTCATTTTGTCCAGTCTTGCAGAGAGATTTCAAGCAATATGTAATAATGGGTAAAATGTATATTCAGAGGTTACAAGCTTCTCTGATGATTTCTCTCATCCGTGGCAGATGCATTATTAACGTGTTATATTGTGGTGGCTGACATGAAAAATGATAAGGCATATAAATTGTGGTTATCTCTGTTCTATATAAAATTGGTGGAAACGATTTTGAGTCTTGCAAAAAATCGGGAAGCCACTTTAAAATACCGTAGCGTTTCTGTATTTTCTGCATCTCACAATATACGCCAGGCCCAAGAATGAATGTCATTTTGGCTTTGCTGATAATGCAATCGACCCATCTGAGATGTTTAAGGCTATAATCAACCTTTACCCATTGTCTACTTCCCTGTGTTGGGTAATGAAGAAGTTCTATAAAAGGACAAATGGGTAGCAAAGCCTGAATCCAACTCCATTCGGGCAAACCTCTGATGAAATATTCTTCCGTCACCAGTATATTCAGGTAAAAGAAAGGGGTGATGCACCCTATGTTCCTGCCAATGATTCTGCCAAAAAGCGACTCCGTTTTCATGATACGGCCGGATAAGGTTGATATCTACATCATGTGAATAATTTGCATCAAGACCCAAAAAGATAATATCGGCTTGCCCTGGTTCTTGTCCCTGCCAAGGCCCTGCCCGAAATAGTTCCTGAAGAACAGCGTTGCTATGTGGTGCATACTGATGACAGCAGCCAAGCCTGGTACACTGGCACTGCCTTCCAACTGCTTTTAATGCTTGGTATTTGATCTCCAATGAGAATGCCGGAGGTGCAACACCAGGCGGACTATCGACATGACATTTCTTGCAAAGAACTTCAGCGTTACTAATGTCATTAACCCCATCTCTGCGTTTGTGATAGACTTCTAAATCTCTTTTTGCCTTTACATTACAACGAGCCATATTGACCCCCTCAAAAACAAAATCTACCCAAAACATAATCAGATAGTTTGGAGGTTCGGTTCCCCCGTGCAATCCGATTATAACAAATCCCCCTTCATTACTGCGTACTGCTGACAAATAGGAACAGCGACCATT
>JADFXO010000440.1 GCA_015233485.1 Nitrospirota bacterium | reverse complement strand
GAGATGTTTGGTGACCAAGTGATTGCAACGGCCATTCTTGACCGCCTGCTCCATCATTGCAGAGTCGTCAACATCAAGGGCAACAGTTACAGAATGAAGGACTATCAGGAGAAGCATCGGGCGGCATGATGGCGGCCAATCGGATTACTAACCCCTATGGAGGGCCCAAAGGTGGTACATTTTTCAATGACCCGAATGTGATATATTAGTCCAGACTGTGATAAATGGAGGTTTTTATGAGCGGAAACGAATACATAAAACTGAAGAGGCTTGAGAAGGGATTGTCTTTACAGGCTCTAAGCAAAAAATGCGGTGTTTCTTTTTCTCGGATAGCATCGGTTGAACGCGGAGAGCATAAGATCTTATTCGATAATCTACTCAAGATACTTGACGGTCTCGACGCATCAATGTATGATTTTCTTAACGTGGTCGGCTATTTTCCACCGAGCTATATGAAAGAAACTGATGTGTTGGTGGCGGGGGGTGGATTCGAACCCTCGACCATATGTAATGCGGTTCTTCAGGCAGATTCTCAGGCCGCTTAATTACCCTCTCGACTGCCTCATTGACCATGTTCGCCGTCCACTCATCCACAAAAATTTATGTCACATCGCCCTGACGCCTCACTCCTCTAACCTCGAAAGTATTACAATCGCGGCCTCACATCGTTCCAGAAAATAATGCTATAATAATTACGGCCGTTTGAATTGCTCGTTCTCCCGGCCATGATGATTCGAAAGGGTCTGACATTGGGCGGCGCTCTCCACGCCGCCCTCTCCTTTCCTTAATCACTAAAATAAATCTATAATACCTTGAGGTCATACAATTTCTGATAATATCGGAGATAAAATTATGTTGAATATAGTGGTAACAGACAAAGACGGCAAAGAGATTTACAGGGCTGAATACCCTGAGGCTACAGAGAATAAGCGTATAGAGGACGTGATTTACAAGGCCATCGGGGACGCTTTTGCTTCGATTAAAACGATAACGTCCCCGGCCCCTACTAAATCAATTACTGCCCACATCCACGAGTACCAGAAGCAAATGAGTGGAGCTTCTGACTGGTGGGGGGATGGATTAATACTTTTTCAAGTAAAGTCTTACTCTGCTCCTGATCAAGCAGCCCATCATAAAGAAAGGTAATCACCTGTAACCTTTTTGCTTATTTCTCTTAATTCGCTACTCATGTCAATCAAAGCCGACCTAATTTTATTAGGAGCTTTACATCCTAACTCAAGATGTTCTCTCATGGCCGTATCTATCAAAATTCTTATATCTCTGATGGTTTCCTGAAAGATTAGTTGTCCTATTTCCACATCTCCTATTTCAGAACCAATTTCTTTCCTTTTTTGTATCCTCTTTTCAAGGTATTCTCGTCTATATAGTGATTCTCGTTCCGTGATATTCGACAGACACGTAATTACATTCGCAGCTGTTAATTCCATTCCTTGACCTCCACGAGTAAGATGACATACAACTTCCAGCGTGTCGTTTATTTGCTCATTATACTACACTCGGGGCAAAAAATGGCCGATGGCCTTGTCATCATCTCCACAGTTAGTGATATAATAAACCCGTGGACCAGACACCATCGGTTTTCGGCCGACACGATGCCTACTCATCCACCCGTTTGTTCGTTTGTCATAGACTTTGGGCGGCGGGATTGCACTGGAGTTCTCCAGTGTGTTTTCGCCGTCCCCTCCTCTAAGCGGGGATTGATATTTTATGGAGGTGTAAACGTGATAGGAGCTGAAAAAAAGATATATAGCAGGGAGCAGGCGCATGACTTTCTTGATTCGGTTCTCGATTTTATTGAAAAAGAAGATGTCTCTTCTGAGTGGAAACCACCTGTGTGGACAGCACCCTATGAACAAAAAATCACAGGGTGGTGTGCCACATTTCATATCGCTATCAACGATGTCAGTCCAACGTTGAGTGAACCTTACGAAATACATAGAATGGAATCGGCCTCGGATTAAAGCTGTCTGATTACGGGTGTGGCGGGGGTCAATCTTGGCGGCAATATTTTCGGTCTATTTTTATCTATTTTTGACCTTTTCCAGCCTCGTTTTCCTTCATAAACGCCCGTGTTTCCTAATAGGCGGGGACACTTTCATTCTATTTTTCTCTACTTTAGATTCATTGGGTGAAAAATGCCGTAATAATGCGGGTTATTTCGACCTTGCGTTCAGAACTGAGCGGCTATTTCACCACCCCAAGCGTTTTCAACTGTGCTAAAACGGCGGCGCGTCTGTCCGCTGATAATTGCGGCAATCTATCCACTAAACTCTTCTTTTTTTCCGCAAGCAGCGGCCAGAATTCCGCTTTCTCTTTCGGTGTGCCAAGGTCGTAGACTTTCAACGCGTCCTCTATCGGCAAACGCTTAAACGCCGCCGTATAGGGCGCGATGCCCTTCGACATCTCGATGTTCTGTATCTCCCGCGGTGAGAACTTGCTTAGATTCTCTTTGAGCAGTTGCTGCCCGGCCGCGGGGTCCTTTCTCATCAGCCGTTCTATCTGCAGTTTAACATCAACCTTCGCCTGGTCCTGTGTGCTGCGTCCACCGGCCGGCGTCTTCCCCGCTCGTTCCTCGTCCATCGCCTTCTGCGCCTCAGTCTTACTGATAGCTGCCGGCGCCGGCGTAAGTCCTATAAACGGCAAGAAAGTCTTTCCGTTTACCCTGCCCTCGCTTAATTGCAGGTTGCGACGGAATCCCCTCAAGGCAAACGGCTCAAACGCTAAGCCCGCGTGCTTGGCTATGTCTATCGCCTTCTGTGTGAGTGGGTCCCCTTCGTTGTATACCTTTTTTCCGTAGAAATCCTTGTTGTTCAGCATGTCCGATATCAGCGATAACAGCGGGTGCACCTTGTTCGTAAGCGTTGTAAACGGGTGCTTGCCATAAGATATTATGTCTTTCATGTATGTCGGGTAACTTATCCTTTCGGGATTGCCGTATTCGTCGAGGTTGCCGGTCTTGGGATAGTATAAATCGGTCAATGCTGCCTGTGTTGAGCTGCTGTCCGGCCCCTTGCCAGTCAATAAAAACTGCGTAACCGCCCCCATGATTCCCGTCATTACCACCAGCGATGTAGTATAGGCCATCCGATGGGTCATCATATCGGCTGTCAGCGGTTCGCCTTTCAATAAGCTGATACCAGCCTTCCCCGCGTCAATCAGGCCCCCGCCTATCTCTCTGATAGTCCCCCCCGTCCACCCCACCGATCGCACGGAGGCCATCATCAGGTCTTTGAAAACCTTGTT
>JADFXO010000043.1 GCA_015233485.1 Nitrospirota bacterium | reverse complement strand
ATACAGTGATAGGCATATAACTATGTGTTTTATATGTTTTGACTTTTTTTATAAAAAATAATTATAACACAGTCTGCAAGCCGGAATGACAGAAAGAGACAAGGTTGGCAACAAATTAAGCAACTACGCAACTACCGCTTACTTATGATGGAGAACAAATTTACCGTGTACGTGATATCGCACTGCCGGAAAAACCTTGCCTCTCTAATGGCCATATATCCATGCACTTCTCCTTATAGACCATCGAGACCTCCTGCCTGGTTGCAGCCTTTTTGTTTCGATGGTACTACTTTCTATCATGGATTGCCCCTCTCTATGGTACATTTTTCATGGCCACTTTTGGACCATTTTATCATGGCCAGCGACACCTTGGCGATTCATAAATTGCTTTACTTCCTCTTCTGTACGCGGAATACCTGCCCTGCCGCCCGTCTTAAGGCATTTCATCGCGGCTATGGCCGTGGCAAAACGAATGATTTCTTCGTGCAGCCAATTATTTAAGATACCATAGATACAGCCGCCGTGAAATACATCGCCCGCCCCTGTGGTATCAACTGCCTCAATATCATATGCCGGATGATAAAACACACGGCCATCTGTCATCATGGTCAAACTCCCGTCACTGCCAAGCGTAACACAGGCAAAGGCAACACCTAAGCCGGTGAGTCTTCTGAGTGTCTCTTCGTGGCTTGACGTATATTTTTTGCTGAACTCCTCTGAGCACACCACGTAATCGCAAAGCGGGAGGAGTTCATGCGTCTTTGAGCGCACCGAACCGGCGTCGAGCATTACGGGGACTCCAAGGGATTTCGCCATCTGTGCCGAGCTAATCGACGCTACTTCCATGAGGCCGTCGAGGTGCAGGATTGAAGCGCCATTAAGGAACGATTTGGCTATGTTACAGTCATTTCTTGAGGCGCGCGACCAAAGGATTGTCCTGCTGGCGGTTTTTTTATTAATTATAATGCAGGCGGTCTGAGAGAACCCGCTTATTGGAGAGGGCATATGCGATATGTCAACGCCTTCGGCGGCGAGGCCGTTTTTAATCTTCACGCCTGCATCGTCGTCGCCGGTAACACCTACAAATCTCGTCTTAACTCCAAGGCGGCTTAACGTAACGAGGGCGGTAGCAACCGGCCCACCACCGTCGATAACCCACGGCGATACTTCACACTTCTTATTCTCCACGGGAAATGTATCCACGAAGGTCAAATAATCAAGGCTGCACTGCCCAAGCCCGGCAACAAGGGTGTGGTTATTCATAGTTTTAAGTCATCTAAACTAAAATAAACATCTGTTATTCATAATATTTTGATGTGTCTATCTTTATCTTCAAATTTTTAGTATCTAACTTTCTATTTTTATGTTCTAATTTTGATGAGAATGTAAATGGAAAAGAATAAAATGTTATATGACCCATATCTTTTATATTATCTGAATCAGATCCATTTTGAAGTTCTACACTTACTGTACCAGTTCCTTTTAATGAAATAGTTCCGTCTTTACCTATATCTATTTCAGCTATATCGATGTCATATATTTCTTCTATCCTTGTATGAGTTGATAATTTATCGAGCTCATCTGGAATGTTATTTTCCATTTCAGAAGTTAATATTTCTTCAATATTTGCAATGTCTATAGTTCTCTCTCGCGGAGGTGCCGAATAAATAAATTTAAATTTATGTCCTTCCTGCGAATTCACATATGTACTCAGTGATCTTAGCCTTTCTTTTCCTTTTTGTGTCAATGAACCAGTCGTTACTTCAAAAACGAGCGTCTCACCATTCTTTTGTGCAACAAGATCAGCTTGATAACCACCAATCATAGTTTCTTTAGTTACGCTGTAACCTTTTGCTTTATATTCGTCATATAATTGTGCGATTACAATATCATGTAAATACTTTGTTGTATATTTATGTTTTATTACCATTTTCTCTCACGTATCTCCATATTATCTATAAAATCATGATGATTTATATATCCGCATTCTATATAAATAATACGGTTATATTTGGGTTCAACAATTGTTTTCTGCAAATCAGGATTATCAAAATCAAAGTCATAAGTGAGATTATTATGTACATGCGAAATATTAAGTGATCCGCCTATTACAAATCTTAATTGATTATCGTCTTCATAAAGTAAGCCTCTCAGGCTGTCCCATATAGGTTTAATAATGTTATCGGTATCCAGGTTGCCATGTTTATGTTTCTTTTTATCATGTTTTGATACAGTTCTATAGAAATAATAGAAAATGCCATAAATATTATCTTTAGGATGATATGGTTCGATATTTTGGTTATACTCATTCATTCTCATTGATTTTTGAATCATCGCTTTGTAAGATTCCATTTTCTGCTGATATCTGCCCTTATCTTCTAAAAGAAGATTAATTGACAATGGCACCACGTCTTTTATAATACAGTAATACATTTATCTATCCAAATTAGTGAATAGTACAGTTCGTGCTATGATTGTACCATAGTGCCCGCTTTGCCCGCAACCGCGCCTTTCGCCTATACGATCAAGATACCAATCTATCGCTGCACAGTTCAGCCGCATATGCGATTACCGCTTTAATATCTTCACTACTTAATGAAGGATAGCTGGTTAATATCTCCGCCTCGGTTGCTCCTTCTGCCATGTTATCAAGAATGACCGGCACCATAACGCGAGTGCCCTTTATACACGCCTTACCGTGGCATACAAGCGGGTCAAAGGTTATTTTTTCTGTCCAATTCATTTTTAGCCACCTCCTTGCCGCGTTGCTGGCTTATATATGATACTATACCACAACTCAGGGCTTGGCCGCGTCCTTCGCCCACAGGTTTTGCTTTTTATATGTCTTCCAGCGGTTGTGCATCCAGAGGTATTGGTCGGGGAATCGGGTGATTATTCCTTCCATTACGCGGGCTGTCTCCTGCGTTAATCTGATGATTTCGGCCTTCTCGCTTTCGTATCCTGTTGCCGGGATTATTGGGTCGCTTACGTAGCCCGTAAAACCCCCTTCCTTCCATCTTCGGCAGCACGCGATTACCACTATGGGACGCTTATATAAGACGGCAAGCATGGCAGGGATAGGAGTTGCCGTTGCCGTTCTGCCAAAATACGTAATTGCAACTCCCTTTGCCGTGCTTTGGTCGGGCAGCATTCCTATTGATTTGCCCTTTCTCAGGGTTTCTTGCAGGGTAAACATGGCGTTGGTCTTCGCTATGAACATTTGGCCGCTTTCAGCGCGGTTGGCGTAGATTAATTTCTCTAAGTATGGGTTATCAAGCGGCCGCACCACAACCACCAGTGGAATCCCAACGGCGGAACTTACATATGGCAGGAATTCCCAATTCCCGATATGCGGTGTCACAAATATGCAGCCGTTTACCTTTTCGTGGGCCGCCTTCGCCTTGAGAAACAGGGCCTCAAGCTCAGGGTATGATTCTCTTATTAATCTATCAGGGTCATTCGCCGTCAGCAGGGAGCGATATTTTATGCCTTCCATAAATGTGAGAAAAAACGACGCCGCGCTTCTGCCGGCGGTCTCTTTTATCTCTTGCTGTGACATCCGCGGGAAGGCCAGGGCGATGTTCTCTACGGCTATGCGCCGCCTCTTAGGTATGAAGATAAAGAGGAGAGTGCCTAAAAATGCGGCGATTTCGTGCATTGCGCGAGTTGGCAGCGCCCCTGCCGCTAAAAAAATTAACCGCACCGACCAGTACTCGACAATCCATCTTATGCGCTTGAGCCTTTTCTTCTTTTTCATATTTTTCTCATTTCACTCCATATAGCCTAAGGATTAAAGACGAAGGGGGATAATCCCCCTTCACCCCGTAATCTCGCAAACGTTTTATCTGTTGAATTTGGGCTGCCGCCGACAAGACGGGGGATTATCCCCTCGTTGGCGGCTGCGGTTCTCCGGCTAAGGGCTATATTGGGCAGGTATTTTACGCTATGTTGGCCCGCCCTGCCTTTTTGATTTCCTTGTCCTTATACATCAGGGCGTCTGCCGCGGCTATCAACTCATCCAGCGTGGCCGGTTTTTCAGGGTCATAAATGGTTATGCCTGTGCTTAGGGACAGTGTCATATTGTTTTCAATGTGGGATCGGTTATATGCCCTGACGTTGCTGGCAAGACGGGTTCTGATTGTGTCTTCCACCTCGTCCCCCATCCTTGAGACGAGGACGCTGAACTCGTCTCCTCCCATGCGGCCAATAATGTCCGCCTCTCTGAATGTGTCTTTCAATACGTCTGCCGCCGCCTTTATTATAACGTCGCCGTCTTTGTGTCCCCTTGTGTCATTTATAAGTTTTAGGCCGTCAAGGTCTAAAAATACTATCAGCATTTGCTTGTTATACCGGCCGGCTATTTTGAACTGCTGCTCGGCCAGTGCGTAAAAACCACGGCGGTTATAGAGGCCGGTAAGCTCGTCAACTATGGACAACTTATGGAGTTTTTCCCTCAATACCGCTACCTCAGTAACGTCAGTTCCAACGCATATGATACTATTGGGGGAGCCGTCGTCTTTGTACAGGCACGTTGAGTTCCAGTTTATGTATTTACTGTGATTATCCGGGCTGCCTCCCATGTTGGTTTTCAACTCAAGGTTGTTTATGTTGCAAAGGGACAGGATGTTATAGAACTTTGCCAGATTGCGGGAGAAATCCTCGTCTCCGGTATTTTCTTCTGCCGGCGTCAAAAAACAATCCCGCCATGCCTTGCCAATGAGTTCTTTTTGAGCAATGCCAAGGATTTTAGCCGCCGAGTTGTTCAAGAAACTGATAATGCCTTCGGTTGACATCTCACACACGACGGCCGGTAAAAACGCAACTAAAGTCCTGTACTTCATCTCCGATTCTCTGAGGGCACGCTCTGCATCAAGACGCATCGCCTGCATTTCGCCAAGTCTTACCGCGCTCATGATTGAATGGCAGAGCAGTTCGGTTGTAATGCGCGACTTATTCAGATAATCCTTGGCGCCCTTTTTCATCGCCGAAAGCACTATCTCTTCGTCCCCATGGCCTGTGAGAAAAATAATCGGAGTGGTGATTCCCTCTACGCGCGCCCGTTCGATTACCTCAAGGCCGTCCGCCTCCCCAAGCATATAGTCCACGATTATGACGTCGAAACTGCCGGTGAGCAGTTGTTCTATCGCGTCGGGAAATGTCTGCACATCAACGATCCTCAGGGAAATATTCTTAAAACCTTCCCTTATGTAATCCCTTATAAGGAGAATATCCTCCTCGTCGTCGTCAATGAGCAGTATTTTCATCTCTTTCATTTCTTTCATTATATCTGTTTCCTTAGTTAATATCTTTACTCAATTGACCGCGAATGCGCGAGATATCTCCTTCATCCTCCTCTTTTTCGGGTTTTTCGGGAAGCTCGACCGCGTTGAACCAGTATTTTGAGATTATGCCCGCGATTTCAAGCAGGCGGCTGAAGCTCTCAGGTTTTTTTACATACGAATTTACGCCAAGGTCATAGCATTGTTGTATGTCATCTTTCGAGGAGGACGTCGTCATTGCTATTATTGGAATAGGTCTCATGGTTGCATCAGATTTTATCTCCTGCAGGGCCTCAAAGCCGTCTTTCCTTGGCATGTTCAAATCGAGGAGTATTAAATCTGGATGGCCATTTTTTGATAAATAGTCGAGCAGCTTCTCACCATCCTCTATCCATGTTATTTTGGCGTTGAGGCCGGTTTCTTTGAACGCGTCGGCTATCAGGATATTGTCGTCTTCGTCGTCATCGGCGTGGAGAATTTGAAATGGTTCTATTCTTTTTCCGTTTGTTTTCAATTTATAACCTCCAATTTCTCTGGCGATTTCTCTGATTCTCTTTTTGCCGGCAGCCGCACCGTAAACGTCGTACCCGCTGCCGGGGCGCTATCTACGGTAAGCAATCCGCCGTGGCGCTTCACTATTTTATCACAAATAGCCAATCCCATGCCTGTCCCTTCGTATTGTCCGCGGCCATGAAGCCGCTGGAAGGGTTTAAATATCTTGTCTATGTATTTCATATCGAAGCCAATTCCATTGTCCGAGACAGCGATTTCATAGTATTTGATAGAATCTTCGATAAGATCATTGGTAAGCCTTACCGTTACCACGGGCACAACGCCCTCTGCGTGAAATTTTAATCCATTCGCAGTGAGATTCATAAACAACTGGTGCATCTGCATGGCATCTGCCTCAACAACGGGCAGTCCATCAAACTCCACGCGCCCTTTGGAGCGCAGAAGGCGCTCCTCAAGGTCAGAGACAATGCCCCGCATAATAAGATTCAGGTCGGTTGGCGCGAATGGCTTCGCGCGGGTTGTTATTCTTGAGAAGTTCAGCAGCTCTTCAATAAGGCTCTGCATACGGGACGCCGCCCCCTGCATTCTTTGCAGGTAGTCTGCGGCATCTTCGGTGAGGATTGACTCTATCCTGGAGCGCAGCCTGTCTCCGAAGGCGATTATCTTACGCAGCGGCTCCTGAAGGTCGTGGGAGGCAACACTGGCGAAGTCCTGAAGATCCTGATTGCTGCGTTTCAACTCCTCGGAGTATTTTGAAAGGGAGTTCTTCACCATTACGAGTTCGGTTATATCCGTAATAAGGGCAAACGCCCCGGCTGCCCTGCCGCTGCCGTCTGTTACGGGTGTGGCGTTTACGCGCGTGTGCAAGAGCGCGCCGTCATCCGCGATAAGTGTGACTGTCGCCGCGACACTCTTCCCTCTCCACAACCCGCCTAACGCATTGCCAAAGGCCTCGGCCTCCATGTTATGCACCAGGCTGAGGACGCTTCTGCCGATTATCCTTCCCCTCGTCGCTTTAAGCATTTTTATCAGGGCGTCGTTGCAGCTGGTTATCTCGTATGAACTGTTAAGCTCGAAAAAACCCTCCGACGTGCTGTTTATTATATTATAATACTTTTCTTCTGTTTTTTTCAGGGCTTCTTCCACGCGTTTATGGGCGGTCGTGTCTATACACTTGCCGGCAACAAACATACTTCCCGAAGGGTCTTTTATTGGAAATCTTATTACCAGCCACTCATGCGGGCCGTCATCCTGAGGAAACGTCTCCACCATATCGACAGTCTTATTTACTGACAGCACGACAGTGTCGTGGTCTCGCAAGGCAGCGGCCAATTTCATAGGGAATATATCATTATCTGTCTTTCCTATTACGTCTTTTGCCTCCATGCGGCTTATGTTTCTGAAATTGTCGTTTGCATAGACGTATTTGCCGGTCTCGTCTTTCATAAACGCGGCAAACGGGCTGTTTCTCATAAAACTCATAAACAAATCTTCAGACATCCTGAGTTTCTCTTCGGTCAGTTTTCTCTCTATGATGCCGGCCAGTGTGTTGGCCACGGAGTGGAGAAACTCTATCTCTATATCATTGCTGATATGGCCTTCCTTCACATAGAGATTGAGCAATCCAAGCGTCTTCTCGCTGCCTGAAAGTATGGGCACGCAGTAGTGGCCGTGATTCGATATGCCCGTGTACGTTACATCGTGGAGGCCGTCCAGCGCGTCGGTAAAAATTATTTCCTTCCTTGCCGCGGCCCTGCCGCAAATACATGTATTTAATGGAACGTTATGGCAGAGTTCAAGTATCTTGCTGGAAAGTCCAAGCTGTGCCTTCATGTCAAGCTGGCCGGTCTTGTCATTGAACAAAAATATACATCCCTTTGAATCGAGAGAAAGCCATTTGATGGACAAAATCAGGTGAATTATACGCTCAAGCTGAGTATCAAGAGGAATCGGCTCAAGGGCAATGTCCAGTGCCAAACTTATTATCTTCTGTATGTCGAGATGGCGTTCGTTTATCTCTTCGGCGCGCTTACGTTGCATGACCTCATCCGACAACTGCTCGTTGATTGCGGTCAGTGCCGCTGTCCTCATCTTTACCTTTGCCTCGAGTTCTTCGTGTGCCTGTCTGATGTTCTCTTCATATTGTTTGCGTTTTGTGATGTCTCTGACTATGACGATTATTATTTTATCGTCTCCAAATTCCAGGTAATTTGCCATTGTTTCCGCGGGAAACAGGGTACCGTCCATTCGTTTGCCGACTACCTCGGAGGTTGTTAATTCTTTTGTCACAGAAAGCGACAAGAGCACTTGCCAGTATTGCTCTGTCGTCAAATCAAAAAAACTCAAATCCATACCCTCGATAAATTTATAACCGAATATAGCCTCCGCCGCTGGATTCATCGACATAATCATAGAGTTTATATCTATAACTATAATGCCGGTTGGGACGTTATCTACGATAGCGCGGGTGCGTTTTTCACTTATGAGCAGCTCTTCTGTTTTGCTCATCAGGCGGTCTCGTGAGGCGGTGATTTCATCCGCGAGGATTTCATATCGTTTTTCCAGTACCGACAATTGGTCGCCCCCAAGGCCTTCGGCGTCTTCTGTTTGGGCAATGCCGAGCTGTTCTTTTGAAAAACTGGAGATGTGGGCGTTTAACCTCTCTATACGCCTTGTAATCCTGGACATTATCAGCGTAATAGATAAAATAAGAACGGCTATCCCAACTGTCCCGACCTTGACTTGAGTTCCCATTATTTCGTTTCTCAGCCTGTTGACCGCACTGGTGGAAATCATGGAGGCAAACATCATTTTTACATCTGTCTCTCCGTAGTCAAGGAAGGATTTTCCCGTGAAAAGATATCTTCCCTTAAGCGATGAGACTAACGTGCCGGAAGGCAGCGCATCAGGCTCATTGCTTGCCATGACGACAGGTTCTTTTCCCATAATAAGGGCTATGATATTTTCACTGCCGGAGGAGCTTTCAATGGACAAGAGGAATTGATCATCTAACGCGTGGGCCAGCATAATTGTCGCCATAGGTTTATTTGTCTCGTTTGTAACGGTCTCCGACGCGATTATATATGGCACATTATCTATCATCGTTAAAAAGGACTGGGAGCGGCTCATCTGGCGAAGCGGCCCTCCCGGGTCTAACAGGGCAGATGGTATTGGCTCCGAACTCTCGGTATATACCTCCACTGGCCTGCCTTCGGCGCTGAAAAGTACGGCGTACGTGAAACCGTTAATAAGTCTAAGCGCGGCAGTGCCCGGCAGCCACGGCGGGATCTCATCCAGCGTTATTATTGATTTGTTCTTGTTCCATTTATCGCTCTTTACATAATTGACGATGGAGTTTTGTTTAGACAGCACGACAGCGGTCTGGTGGAAACCAAGGACATAGTTATCGAATTTGGCACGGTCCGCTACAGAGCGTCTGGCAAGCCGCTCCTGCAACTGTGCGTCTAAAGAGGCCGCGAGCCGGCTGGTACTGTAATACCCAAGGCCCGCACTTAGACCTACGCTGACGGCCACGGTGACAATAGTCATCTTTAAGGTCAGGGGAATCCTGTTAAACATAGCTTATTGTCTCAGACATGATTTTTGCGTTGAATTTTCGGCGGTGGGAATGACAAAGGAGTGACTGGATTCCTGCTTTCGCAGGAATGACAGAAATCCGGCCGTTTTCTTTTAGTTTTCTCTTCTTTCGTCACAAAATATGCCTTTTCTGTCAAAGATACATCATTCCAATACATCTTCTGTCATTCCTGCGAAAGCAGGAATCCAGACGTCCTCTGTTCTTTTCATTTTCTCTTTTTTCGTTATAAAATATGCCATTTTCCATTAAAATCCATCATTCCCGAACACACAGTCTGTCATTCCCGCGAAAGCGGGCATCCAGTAGCCTCTCTACTATAACAGGGTCACCTTGTATTTATACGCATGGCGCCGTCAATTAGGCTCTCCCGTGACTTCGTCGCCTGTGAATTTCCAGCCGGCCTTGCGTAATAGCGGTGCCGGAATAATAGCGAAACCCTTATCGACCCTGTCCAGATTGGACAGTATGTATTCTACCAGTTTCTTCGCGTTTGGTTTTGCCAGTTTCGGGTCGTCCCATGTGGTGAAATTCATTGTATTGTACAGGGTATATTTTCCAGAGACGACGGCCGCGTCATCCTGCGGGGATATGCCGTCGATAGTTAAAAATTTATATTTATCCTTTACCCCGTAGGTGGCTGCCATCCAGATGGTTTCGTATCCTATGGCGCCTTTCAGTGCGGCGACTTGAGAGAGCATATTGGGAATAGAGCCTACTTCCATCGCCTTGGGGCTGAAAAGGTCTTCCTTTCCAAGAATCAGGCACCAGTGCCCCGGCCTCGTCTTACAGTGAAGCCTCACAACCGGCCTTATGTCGGCGTTAGGGCCGGGGGCGCCGTCGGGGGTACTCAACTCTGACCATTTATGTATCTTCCCCCTGTATATCATTCGCACATCGGCAAGCGAAAGGTTCGAAACGGGGTTTTCCTTGTTTACGATTATTGCCAGCGCGGCAATTCCCATCGTGTGATACCTAAGGCCGGGCAGGCGGTCTGCCTCTCCGGGCGGGCAGCACATGGCCGATACATCGACTGTCTTTTTCGCGGCTGCACCGGCCGCTATCCCGCATGTCCCCTCTTCAACGGCAATCCTAAGGCCGCTCTTTTTCTCGAATTCCCTGACCAGCGGCAGCACCGCCGGATATATCTGCTGGTCAAGGGCGAGGGCCAGGTCAGCCCCCTCTGCCCATGATTCATACTTTATGGGTTGCTTCATCCATTCGGGGGACATCCCATTTACCTTTGAAGGGTCGCTGAAAGGCTGCCCGCGCAGAGGGTCTTTTGCCGCGGCGCCGGGCTGGGCCGCCCCTGCTGCGTTATCCCACACGCCTGAAGCAATTAATAACGAAAAACATACTACCGAAAGATAAAAAACCACCCTTATAGCCTTCATATGTGTACCTCCCATGACCTCTGCCCTATAGCGGGACAACCGTCCCGGATTCGCGACATTCGTCTGCGCAACACTCCCGCAGCAACACTCCCGCAGCAACACCCCCGCGCACGTAATACTCCCACGGTACTGTAAGTAAAACCACAATATGTATATTATTAGTCTAACAAAACAGCAGTGTTTTTGTCAGGTATGGTTGACCGGTTGACATAGCCGTTTCTCAAGAACGACATACTCGCCCGGGAATCTGCTATCCCTATCTTGCAGGACGCGGCTATTGGCGTACCGGCGTTCAAGCGCGGCAATGTCCGTGTGTTCCCGCACGGCAAACCCTTCGATACTGTTTATATATTGCATGTCGATATATGCGAAATCACACGGAGGCAGGCATGAGCGCCTTGAGAGATATTGCCGCAGCCCCCTGACCACGGGATAGCTGTCTGCCTCCGGCCCCCAGAAGTCAAAGAGGACTAATGAGCCTTCAGGGAGGGCTGCCGCATAAATCTCAAACAGGGAATTTAACGCATCCATTGACAGATAATACACCAGCCCCTCCATGATGACAATGCCCGGGCGGCCTCCACAGTCAAGCGTACAGCGGAAAGATTCCCGCTCCTGCGCACTCTCAAGGTCAAGGGGATAATACCTCGTAGTTCGGGATGGGACGATGCCGCTTTGCTGCCATTGCAGGATATTTTGTTTTTTAAAGTTCATGATATGGGCGAAGTCCGTCTCCACGCAGCGGCAGTGCGGGGGAAGTAAAAAGGGATAAGACGTAAAGCCCGCGGCAACATTGACAAACAACGGGGAGTCATTGTCCCTGATAAAGTCCCGCAGACGCTCAAGGAAGAAAAGGTGCCTCAGGCTTAAATTCACATGGTCATGCGGGTAGACCTCGCAGGAGAACTCCTCCCACAAGCGCCTCGTCTCGTCCGTTACCCAGAGCTTGGCATAGACATCGCCGCTTAATTGCTCAAGGCGCGCCCTCGATTCGTTGACGATAAATGCCGTAACCGACACATCGGCGCTATCTGTCACGTTGTTACCCTCATATCCCAATCTATCATGCCGCAATTGCCGCCTTTGTTATCTCTTCGGCCTTTTTGAACATTATGTCTTTTTCGTCTTCTGAGCGTGTCTCTATGTAAAACCGCACCTTTGGCTCTGTCCCTGACGGCCTTATTAAAAGCCATGAGTCGTCGTCAAATATTACCTTTGTGCCGTCAAGGGTTATGATGTTTTTTATGGATTTTGACTTGCTGCCGAATGTTACTGTTGAGCCGGCCTTGAGGGTATCTTTTATCTTGGACAGTTTCTCTATGAGGGGTTTACCGACAAGGGCGCGGTCAACTTCCACGCCGGAGCGGTCTGGATAAAAATAACCAAACTCATCCTGCACATCCTTAAAATACGCCCCGATTGACTTGCCTGTTACCATCATCATCTCTATGGCAATGAGCAGACCGAACATCGCGTCCTTCTCAAGCGTATGGTTATAGCCGGAGATGCCGTCGCTCTCTTCGAATGTTATGATTGCCCGTTCCTTTGCCGATGGGAGCATGTATGGCCTGAAGTTTTTAAACCCTACCATTGTCTCTTTGAGCGTGACGCCGAGTTTTTCGGCTATCGCGTTGACGAAGTTGCTGGTTGCCACCGATTTTGCCGCTATGCCGGAGAGTTTCTTGTATTTGTGGAAAAAATGAAACGCCAGCGCGCCAAAGGCGTTCATGGGCAGTTCGGTAGTGCCGTCGGTGAATCTGATTCTGTCGCCGTCGGGGTCCATTATGACGCCAAGTTTCAGGGCCGCGTTTGAGGCCCTGAGCTCATCGGTAACCATATTCATATTCTTTGATGAGGGCTCAGGGGCGATGCCCCCAAAAAGGTAGTCATTTTCTGTCCTGAGACATTTTATTTTGCCGTCGTTGTCACCAAGCAGGCGCTGCGGCCTTCCACGAGTTGAGCCGTGGACATGGTCTATGCAGATGAACACATCTTTACCGGCGATAAATTTTTTAATAGCATCAAGGTTAATGGTTCTCTTCCTGTTTATGTATTTCTCGTAAAGTGAAACGGGGTCGATGGTTTCGTAATCCGCGCTTTGGGTTTTGGGGATTATCTTCTTAGCTGCCATCATCTTATTGGCGAACCTTTCGATGACCTTCGTAATCTCAGGGCCTGCCGGTCCGCCGTCTGAAGGGTTGAATTTATATCCTGCCCAGCGTGCCGGGTTATGCGACGGGGTTAAATTTATGGATGCCGCCCCGCCAAGTTCCTCAAGTGCCGCGGAAAACTCAGGTGTTGTGGTCTCGCCGGAGTAGTAGGCCGAGATGTGTGCATGGGTCAGAAGCCCTATTGCCTCCATTGCAAAGTCCGGCCCTAAGAACCGGTTGTCATGTCCTACGATAACGCCTCTTTTTTGAATCTCTTTAAAATCCTTCACGCCGAGGGCCTCCATGACAGCGGGGTCCTCTTCCTGAAACATCGAGATGATAGCCTGCGTGACTATCTTCATATTATTAAATGTAAAGTCCAGACCTATCTCCCCGCGCCATCCGGAAGTCCCGAACACTACGGTCGTGCCGTCCATGTTTTCCTTCGCAAAGCATTCTATTTCAGAGAGCAGCCCAACGTTTTCCTTTGGGTTTGACAATATCTCTTTCCAGCACTCCGAAGCATCCTTAAACAACGCCATCTAAACCTCCGCTATTGCCCGCATTTTACCGCCCGCGGGCAACGCCCGCGCGATTAACTTAATATATTGTATCACGAACGAGGTCTTCGTTTCTCTCATGTTTCTCTCATGTTTCTCTCGTTAAGAAAGAATCTTAAACACGGCCTCATCCGATTCATATACGTTAAACATGCTGTTATAAACGCCCGCCATCTTAAATATCCTGTTGACATCCTCATTGGACGAGACAAAGTACATCTTCTTCTTCAGGGTACCTATCTTTTTCAGCACAACGAGGATGCTTCTTAGCCCTGCGCTGCTCAGGTGGTTAAGATTATCCAGATTGACGATGATTTGGCTCTCTCCTTCGGCCAGTTTCTCATCGACCGCTGTAGTGAATTTCGGGGAGCTGGAGCTGTCCATACTGCCGCTTAATGCAATAACTAATGTGTTGTCTTGCTTTCTGTAATCAAAATAAAGGGTAGAACTCTCATCTTTTTTTGCGTCAAATTTCATTGTAAGTTCACCTCGCTTTGAGTGTTAATAGGGCGTCGTTTGACCATGGTCAAAGTGTTTAGCCCGTCCTTAGATTCGTAATCTATTTTATCCATCAACTGTTTCATAAAAAAAATGCCAAGACCTCCTATTTGCCTTTCTTCCAACGGCAAACTAATATCCGGCGGCTTAACCGTCGTGGGATTAAACGGCTCGCCGCAGTTCTTTATCGCCACTATAAAATCCTGACCGTTTGTCTCTACCGAAATATCGATTTTGCACCCAACCGCACAGTTATAATCTATAATATTTGTACACGCCTCGTCAACCGCAACCTTGACGTCGAAGGCAAAACTGCCGCCGAACCCCAGGGAGCCGGCCGCCTCCCCGATGAAATCTAAAATTATCGGGATGTTATCTATTTTGCAGTCAAAGGAGCGGTCATAAAGGCCACCCTCTGAAGGAATTGCCCTGCCGTTTAATTTTACAGTTAAAATCGTGATGTCGTCAGACTGAGGCGCGCCGGCGGTGAACCCTGCCACTTCCGATAAAACCTTATCGGCCATACCGCGCAGCGAATTGAAGGCAATGCCGCGCAGCACCGCCTCAAGCCTCGCAACCGTGAACATCCTGCCGCTTTCGTCTTTGGCCTCGTCAACGCCGTCTGTATATAGAAAAATTGCGGAGCTGCCGTTGAGGGTAACCGCCGCCTCTTCGTAAACCGTTTTATCCATCAGGCCGACTGCCGTCCCCGCGGCCGCCTCCAGTTTCTCTATCTTACCGTCTCCAAAGACGATATATGGACTGTTATGCCCTCCGTTACTATATGTAAGCAGCCCTGTGGCGGTATCTAAAATACCGGCAAACATAGTTACAAACATCATCATTTCATTGGACCTTGAGAGTTCCTGATTCATGCGGTGCAATATCTGCCCCGGTGTGGCGCCGCCTCTTGCTATCGTGCTAAAGAGGGTCTTGGCAACCGCCATAAACAAGGCTGCCGGCACACCCTTGCCAGAGACGTCACCAATAGCAAAACACAGCCTGTTGTCCCCGACAAAGAAGTAGTCATAGAAATCGCCGCCCACGTCGGTTGCCGGAGATATAAAGGCATATACTTCAGCGTTTGAGCCGCAGGCGATAGTGGAGAAATCCGCGGGCAGCATGTTCATCTGAATTTCACGGGCAAAACTCATTATCTCCTGATTTTTCTTATATTCTATGTATTTGTCTGTCAAAAATGTCCTTTCTATGCCGATGGCGGAACAACCCGATAGACACTCTATCATGACCTCGTCTTCCTCGCCAAACGCCCCGCCGGTATTTTTATTGATGGCCTCAAGGACTCCGATTAGTCTGCCTTCGACGTTTATCATCGGGCAGCACAGAATTGACCTTGTTCGATAACCGTTTTTTTCATCGAATTCGCGGTTAAACCGAGAATCTGAATATGCGTCAGGGATGTTTACCTTTTTACGGGTGAGGGCGGAGTCTCCGGCTATGCCGGCGCCAAGGGGGAACCTTATTTCGTTGCTATCGATGCCTATGGCGACATAGCTCCAGAGTTCATTTGTTGTTTCGTCATAGACAAATACCGTACATCTGTCGCAGTCCATTAACTCGGCGGTCTTTTCAATTATACCCTTCAACAGGTTTTCGAGCCGGATTTCCCTTCCCACGGCCTTCGACATCTCAATAATCGCGTCAAGGGGATAGGACTGGCAGTGTTTGTAGCGGCCGCATAGGGGCAGATATTTTTCTTTCATTATGCTGTCCATTATCACAAGGCCATAAGCTTTCTTACAAAGGCGTCCGCGGCTTTTGAGACGTCCTCGGCGTCCATTATTGCCGAGGCGACGGCCAGGGCGTCGGCGCCCGCTTCTATCAGCTCTGTGATATGCCCTTCATTTATGCCGCCTATGGCCGCTATGGGGATGTGGATGTGGTTTCTGATTTCTATTATCGACTGCTGACCTTTGGGTGGACCGGCTTTCTTTGTCGCTGTGGAATATATCGGCCCGAAGCCGATGTAGTCGGCGCCGTCTTCCTGCGCCTTTATGGCCTGGTCAAGGTTATGCGTGGATATGCCTATCAATTTTTTATTCCCAAGAATCTTACGCGCCTCTGAAAGCGGCAAATCATCCTGGCCGAGATGTACGCCGTCGGCATCGACGGCAGCGGCTATATCCGCGTAGTCGTTTATTATGAAGGTTATACCATTTGCCCGCGTCAGTGTTCTAAGCAGGCGTGCAGCCTTATATACGGCAAGGCGCGAGGTCTTCTTATCCCTGAGTTGAACCCACTTTACGCCGCTTCCTATAATGTCTATTATCGTATCAAAGGGTGGGCGGCCACGGCTTCCACAGTCCATCAGCACACAAATGCCGCCTAAGAACAATCTGTTGTCAGCGGCCTGCGGCATTTTCCCTTTCCAGATAGCCCGTGTCGAACTTGCCGGCGAGAAAATCGGGGTTTGACAGCACCGTCTTGTGAAACGGGATGGTGGTCTTAATCCCCTCGATTTGGAATTCGTTAAGGGCACGGCGCATCTTTTCGATGGCCTCTTTTCTGTTGCAGCCGTATGATATGACTTTTGCTATCAGGGAATCGTAGTATGTGAGTACGGCGGCCCCCGCGTGAATGAACGTATCTACTCTGATACCAGGGCCTCCGGGGAGGTAGAGAAAGGTTATCTGTCCTGGCGAGGGTACAAACGTAAACGGGTCCTCAGCGTTGATGCGGCATTCTATTGAGTGGCCTTTTAATTTTACGTTCTTTTGTTTTATGCTTAACGGAAGGCCGGACGCCACGCGTATCTGTTCCTTTACAATATCCACCCCTGTTATCAGTTCCGTTATGGGGTGTTCGACCTGTACGCGGGTGTTTATTTCCATAAAATAAATATTATCGTCGCCGTCGAGTATAAATTCTATAGTCCCTACGTTTCTGTATTTCAGCGATTCGGCGGCCTTTACAGCGAATTTGGCAAGTTTTTCCCTTGTCTTTTCAGTTATTGCGGGAGATGGAGATTCCTCGATGAGTTTTTGATGCCTCCTCTGGACAGAGCAATCTCTCTCGCCAAGATGTATGGCGGTGCCCTCATTATCGACGGCTATCTGGACTTCGATGTGGCGTGTGCGTGGTATGTATTTCTCCACGTACATCTCCCCGTTTCCGAACGCGGCAAGCGCCTCTGCCTCAGCCGACGAGAGCGCGCTCTCAAGGCTCGGCTCTACATATACAATCCTCATGCCCTTGCCCCCACCACCGGCGGAAGCCTTTAGAATAACGGGATATCCTATCTTTGAGCACAGTTTCGCGATTAATTTCTTGTCAGATATGGCGCCGTCGCTTCCGGGAACTACGGGGATGCCATTTTTTTTCATTATTTGTTTGGCCTTTGCCTTGTTTCCGCCCATACGAATATTTTCAGGCGTGGGGCCTATGAATGAGATACCTGATTTCTTGCACGCCTCGGCAAACTGCGGGTTTTCGGACAAAAAACCATATCCGGGGTGTATCGCCTCAGAATCCGTAATCTCTGCCGCGCTCAATATCGACGGGATGTTCAAATAGCTGTCTGCCGCGCGGGCCGGCCCTATACATATGGACTCGTCCGCCATTCTGACATGCATGGCGTCCTTTTCAACGTCGGAATATACCGCCACCGTCTTAATGCCGAGTTCCTTGCAGGCGCGCTCTACGCGTATTGCTATCTCGCCCCTGTTGGCTATCAGTATTTTCTTAAAAAGAGGCATATCCTTTTACCTCAAGAGCGGATTTATTTGAAACAGAGGTTCCCCGTACTCAACCGCAGTGCCGTTTTCGTGAAATATCTTCACTATCGTACCGTCTGCTTCGCTCTCTATTTCATTCATCAGCTTCATGGCCTCCACAATGCAGAGTGGTTGTCCTTTTCGCACTGTATCACCAAGTTCGACAAGCGGGGGGGCCGCGGGTGTTGCTGACCGGTAAAACGTACCCACTATTGGGGATTTAATGGTCAAATAGCTGTCTTCTTCTTTTTCCTGGGCCTCTTTGGCCAGCTCCCCCTCATCAGGGGCATGTGCAATCGCCGCCGCGGCCGCCGCGGAGGCGGTCGATTCCCTTTTCAGGGTTATTTTCAGCCCGTCCTTTTCGTAATGTATCTCGGTGATGTCGGTTTCTTTTATCAGCTCTATGAGTTCTTTAATATCGTTAATTTCCATCACTTCACCCGTTCGATATATTCCATTGTCCTTGTGTCGACCTTAATAATGTCTCCCTGGTTAATGTGAAACGGGACTTTTATCAGGGCGCCTGTCTCAAGTCTTGCCGGTTTTGCCCCGCCTGAGGCAGTGTCGCCTTTGAATCCGGGGTCTGTCTCAGCTACGGCCAGCTCCACAAATATCGGCAGTTCAACGGCAATCGGGGTCTCTTTATGGTAGAGAATCGTTGCCACCATACCCTCTTTCAAAAAGGACTTTGAGCCGCCAAGCTGGTCTTCGGTCAGGGGGATTTGCTCGTAGTTTTC
>JADFXO010000439.1 GCA_015233485.1 Nitrospirota bacterium | reverse complement strand
GGCAATGACACCCACGACTCCAGCGCTGTGTCAAACATCTGGACATAGATACGCGCAACATCCATTCTCACCCAGCGGTGGAATATCTTCCCAAGAAACTCTCCCCAGACAATACCCCCGACACTCTCCTGGGAGATGTGGCCATCCTTGTGTTCAACCAGTGGAATAAATTGCAGGAACGTGCTACCGATGGATTTCAGGAATTCGTAGACCTCAATCGGGTACAGCGCGTTGCTCCGATGCACGACCGTGACTGTATTGAAGCGAACGCCGTGTTTCACGAGCAGCTCAAGCCCGCGCATCGCATACCCAAAGGATGGATTTCCTCCCTTGTCAACGCGATAGGAATCATGCAAATGTTCGGGACCATCAATGGAAATCCCAACAAGGAAATCGTGTTCCTTCAAGAACGCGCACCACGCGTCATCAAGCAGCACGCCGTTGGTCTGCAGGGTGTTTTCGATGAGCCGCCCCGCCCCGTACTTCTGCTGTAGTGCGATGGCCTGGCGGTAGAAGTCCAGACCCAGCAGTGTCGGCTCACCCCCCTACCACGCAAACGTGCTCCCATCCTGTGAGTTGTTTGCTTCCATGTACTGGCGGACGTAGGAATCGAGAACTTCCACCGGCATTTTCCAGTTAGTTGTGGCTGGATACAATCGAGCTTTATCAACATAGAAGCAATACCTGCAACCAAGATTGCATATAGTGTCGTGTAAACTATGATATGACGTAATAGATGTGATATACTATCTTCATAGCCGACCAAGGAGGATTGGGTATGAAGAAATATATCGTGAGACTTACCGAAGATGAGCGTAAAATGCTTGGCGAACTTACTTCCAAGGGTAGACACAAATCTCAGAAAATTTTAGGGGCATTGATATTGCTTGCGTGTGATGAGGGGGAGTTCCAAAAAAAGCGTTCAACTAATGAAGAAATATCCCGTGTACTGAATACGAGTATGAGAAAAATTGACCGAGTCAAGAAGCGATTTGTCGAGGAAGGTATTGATGTCGCCCTCGTTAGGAGAAAGGGAAACCGCATCTACGTTAAAAAGACGGACGGAGACTTTGAAGCCCACTTGGTTGCCTTGAGTTGCAGTGAGCCACCTGAGGGTTTTGCACGTTGGTCTCTACGATTATTAGCTGACAAGGTTGTTGAACTTGCATACATTGATAGCATTTCTCATGAAGCGGTACGTCGTGTTTTAAAAAAAATGAAATTAAGCCTTGGCAACATAAAGGGTGGATGATTCCGCCGGAGCAAGACGGCAGCTTTGTTGCTAACATGGAAATGGTGTTGGATGTATACAAGCGTCCGTTCGATCCACTTTATCCGGTTGTGTACATGGACGAATCCCCAAAACAGTTGATTGCTGAAACAAAGGTTCCAATTCCCGCATTGCCAGGAGAGAGTGCCAAACACGACTATGAATACAGGCGTTGTGGCGTCTGCAATGTTTTCCTTGCCTGCGAGCCCTTGGCAGGAAAGCGTCAGGTGAAAATTACCGAAAGAAGAACCACGCAGGATTGGGCTTGTTTTATTGAAGAAATTGCTAATCAATACAAAAACGCAGAAAAGATAACCTTGGTGATGGATAATCTGAACACACACAATCCGGGGTCTTTCTATGAATCTTTTCCTCCAGATAAGGCAAACGTCTTGTGGCACAGGTTTGAGTTTGTGTATACCCCAAAGCACGGAAGCTGGTTAAATATGGCCGAGATAGAACTGAATGTGCTTACCGGACAGTACCTGAAAAGAAGGATTGATACCATCGAAATCGTAAAGAAAGAGGTTGCTGCATGGCAGAAAGCCAGAAACAACAAAAACTCAAAGGTGAACTGGCAATTTACTACCGATTATGCCAGAATAAAACTACGCTGCCTTTATCCGACAATCTATAGTTGACATGACACTATCGGATTGTCATGGAGCAATTCGTCAGTCTCAGACATATAAAACTATCATCCATAGAAGATACCGCCTTAAAAGCCACCATGGTGAACCCGGCGGGTATTTACTCAAAGTGGCTTTCCATTCTCAACGTCTATGTATTTTAATCTGAAAAATAATACCTGTCTGTGATGGCGAGAGATTCTTAATATGATGAACCACAAATTCAAGAGCGCCGCTAAAATATCACGTATGTATGTAACAATTGTATTAATACTATCAATGCGTACAGCGTGAATATCCGCCAACTGTGAACCTTGCAATATCTATATGGTCCTTTGGCCCGGAAACTGACACCAGTCCCATATCGAGTTTCTCGAAATAAAAAAACGTTGACATTCTCATGTCGGAGTAAAACACCCCATGCCAGAGTTTATACCTATCTACTTTTACGGATTTAAATCCGCTTATCACCGCATTTTTAACGATTTTTTTTGCTATTGAGGTTACGGTTGCCTTGATTTTCTTATTATTGGCAGGCACACACATTTTCCTGAATTCGGCCTTGTCGGTCAGGTCGTAAAACAAATCATAAATATCTGTAAATACAGTTTTTTCCTCGACTGCTAAAAGCAAATTCTCTACTTCTTCGTCAAGATTCATAGTTTACCTCTCATGCTTTAGGTTCCTCCTGCCTTTATCTCAGATTATCTTATTCCCCTTGTATAATTATTGTGGCCCTGACTAAATTTAACACAGCCCGATGAAACAGTCAATACCATTTTGATTTTCATCGCCATTTGTGACCGAAGGTCATGAGGGTTTCAACATTATCACCTATTCCATTCGGTTTGTTATATGACAGATTTTGCAGGGTTGGCATTTAGCCTGACTTCGGATTAAACTATCTCAGGCTTTCCCATCAGCAGGACCACTGAATCGGCGTAACCCTATTAGAAACTAATCGCACATCGCATGTGGCGTGACTAGAGCGCTGCGAAAATGTTCGACGAAAAATGCGAATATCTTCGCAGCTCATTAGTTTGACATAGTCAAACATTGTTTGATTTCTGCCTTCGTCAATAATTCCTGATCAAAAGCTCCACCACCTTTTTCTTGTGACTCATGTTGTATGTGGTTTCGACCTCCTCTATGGTAAACGCGCTGTAGAGCTGCCTTATCTCGTCGACGTTGTTTATGGACATGATAAACTTGCCCTGTATCGCCGCTAACACGTCTCTTAGTTTTTCAAAAGAGATTTGGCGATAGAGCGACCTGATCAGGTGTGGTGCACTGACATCACTTATTTAAAGATGGCGCAAGGATTTCTATATCTAACGGCAATTATGGACTGGTTCAGCCGGTATGTGTTGGCATGG
>JADFXO010000438.1 GCA_015233485.1 Nitrospirota bacterium | reverse complement strand
GTTTGAAGTCTCTTTGAGAGCATCTCTAAGAATTGTTCCTCGTCGTCCACTATCAACACGCTTGCGTTTAGCTGCTCTGCCACCGTCTGACCTCCTTAATCATCACCGCACCTGCCGTTTAGTATAAGCATATATTGGGTGCTTTGACAACCACCCACCCACCCCAAAAAAATTTTTGTTCCACCAAAAAAATATTTGTTGAAAAAAGTGTTTATTATTTTAACGATTATTAGTATAATAGTCGTCAGGTGGGCCGGTGTGGCTTTTCGGAAAAAGCTCCCCCATCGATAGGTTAATTCTTGGACTATCTGCGTGTATGGCTTGCCTGGCGGTTGAGTGAGTGGCTTTAGGTCAAAAATGTTATCGTCAGCCGGTTAATTAAAACAATTGGAAATAACCCATTGAGCGGGTTTTCGGAGTAACAATATGAAACAACTAAACATATTACTGGCTGATGACGAAAGGGACTTCACAGAAGTGCTGTCTGAGCGGCTGAAAATGAGGGGGTTTAAGGTCACAGTTGCCTTTGACGGGCAGGAGGCTATTGATAGTCTCAAAGAACATATACCTAATGTCCTTGTATTGGACATGAAGATGCCGCGTAAAAACGGCATAGACGTTATGAGGTGGTTAAACGCGAAAAAGATAGAAGTGCCCGTCCTGATACTCACAGGCTACAGCTCGGAGACGGAAGAGGAAGAGGCGTGGAAACTGGGAGTTTTCGACATACTTCGAAAACCCCCTGAAATAGACATACTTTCAAAGGCTATAAGAGAGGCTTACTTAAAAAAGGCCCTGTAGAGTAAGGCAGGGAAAATATTATTTATCAGGAGGTAGTACTAATGAGTTTTTTCAGAGAGGTGTATGCGTTTTTAATGAGCGCGTCAATCGCGCACGCGAAGTGGGACTACGAGGTCTCGATGAGCATCCTGAAAAACAGGAAGAAAATGCTCTGGGTTCTCCTCGCCATCCTGCCGATACTGGCCGTGGCCCTGGCAGAGGCCGGTGGAATCTTAGGGGGGAAGACTGCATATGCCCCTGCCTTTTATTCCACGAAGATTTTTGTTATATCCATAGCTATTGGGCTTGCGGCCGGGCTGATTACGGGATGTATTGGGGCTGGAGGCGGGTTTATTATTACCCCTGCCCTGATGGCCGCCGGCGTTAAGGGAATACTTGCCGTAGGTACTGACCTGTTTCACATCTTTGCCAAGGCGATTATGGGTACGACGGTTCACAAAAAACTCGGCAATGTCTCCGTCAAACTTGCCGTGGCGTTTCTTGTAGGCTCAACCGGCGGTGCTGTCATCGGGGGTCTGATAAACAAGGGGCTATACGACAAGGACCCGCTGTTGAGCGAGGCATTTATAAGTTTAATTTATTCCGCGCTGCTTGGGTTTCTGGGTTTCTACGCCTTAGCCGATTATCTTAGGTCAAGAAAAGGCGCTGACACGGGCGACGCACACGGCGGCGCGCCTGCCGATATGCCGGCCTTTACGCTAAAAGTCCAGTCAGTGAACATCCCGCCTATGATAACCTTTGATGAGGACTATGTACCGGGGGGAAGGAAGATATCCGGCGTCATAGTTGCGGCAGGCGGTGTTATTGTAGGCATAATGGCCGCTATAATGGGCGTGGGCGGTGGTTTTATCACATTTCCAATGTTTGTTTACATCTTCGGCGTCTCGTCGATGACCACGGTTGGAACGGACATCTTGCAGATAATATTTACCGCGGGGTTTGCGGCAATCACCCAGTATGCGATATATGGGTATGTGTTTTACACGCTGGCGATGGGGATGCTGCTTGGCTCGTTGATAGGCATTCAGGTCGGCGCTATGACCACGAAGGTCGTCAAGGGGATTCAAATCAGGGGATTTTACGCGATATCCATCCTTGCAGGCTTTATAAACAGGGTTGCCACACTGCCGAAAAAGTTGACCGAACTTGACGTCATACACGTACCCAAGGGAATAAGCAATGGGATAGAGACCTTTGGAGATATAATTTTCTGGATCGTGGTGGGATTTTTTGCCTTATGGATATTCAGCAAATTCTTTGGCAACATGAAGAAATTAAAAGAGGGGGTATAACGTATGTTAATCGAAAACAAAAAGACTTTTTACTTAGGCGTTTTATATGCTATATCGTTTTTGGGAGTATTGACATTGATTTTTTCGCCAATATTCGGAGACGGGAGAAACGGTCTGGTGTTTTCAGACGATATGTTTAACAAACTCTCTAAGGGTTCTTCATACTTCATACCCAAGATAATAAAAGGCAACGAGAAAAACATGGGCAAACAGTTCTCGGTAACGATATTGCTTGATAAGCCGGAAGACGCGCAAAAGGCGGCAGAGCAGTTTAAAAAGGCGGGAAGCGAAGTCCAGTTAGACGCCGGCACACTGAAACTTTCCGGCGACCTTGGCAAGACCCTCGCGGCAATACTGAAAGACGCAGATTCCATGTTCAACAACAACTCTGACAAATTAAAGGCCGACTATGGATATGACGGCAAGGAAGTGCTGAATTACTGGTGGCAGGCCCTCTCCAAAATGGATAAGGCGTTAAAAAAGGATGGGAAGATAGAGGAGTCCAAAGAGGTCGGCGCGGTTATGAAAAAGGCCGTCGAACCAGCGTATAACTTTTACGGGATAGAATCCCAACAGGTCTCCGATAAAATAGGCATAATGTCGGGGCTGCTGGTATTTTATGTCATCTACACGATGTGGTGGGGATTCGCGATATATTTCCTATTTGAGGGAATCGGGTTTACGATGAAAAAGGCTAAAGTAAAGCAAGAGTTATAATAATATCAAAATGAGAAGTAAGCATCATCGTTTTGCCTAATTTATAAGGCTATAGAGGGCAACATTAATGAATAGGCGGCTTTAAGCCGCCTATTCGCATACTATTCCTATGTTTCAGGCTTACCTCGCTGCCGATTGCACCGGAGGAAATCGACCAGCCATTCATGGTACTATGTGCCGGTCAAAGTACGCCTTAATCGGGTGAATCAAAAAAACGATAAACGATTCCGGCCAGCAATGCACCCGTAATAGGAGCAACCCAAAAAAGCCATAATTGCGAAATTGCCCAATCTACTGCAAATAAGGCAACAGCAGTGCTTCGTGCAGGATTAACGGAAGTGTTAGTAAACGGTGAAGGAGCTGATTGATGCACTTCGTAGTTATTTCGAGTTTTACAACACCGAACGCCCACATGCTTCACTGGGCGGCAGGACGCCGGCCGAGGTATATAACAAAATCGCTGTCCTGCGGAAAACGGCGTAACGG
>JADFXO010000437.1 GCA_015233485.1 Nitrospirota bacterium | reverse complement strand
TGGAGTTAAACAGCACAATCGTGGTGATAGAGCATAATATGGACGTCATAAGGGAGGCGGACTGGGTAATTGACCTTGGCCCGGAAGGAGGAGACGCCGGAGGGACGCTGCTTTTCGAAGGGACGCCAGAGGACTTGCAGGAATGTGAAGTGTCGCATACCGGGGCATGTCTCCATAAATTTATCGAACAGGAGACCCATGAGGCAATAACGCGCCATGATTGAACTAAGCGACAACCTCAAACATATGGGTAAAATGTTACAATAACTTAGTAAAGGGAAAATGGTTGAATAGAAAGCTGTAGATTCCTTGGAGGACGAGCTAAGAGATGGTAAACGAAAGGAAAACAGAGGGGATTGTTCGTTCTCATTTTGATAAATACAAGGACCTTGTTGACATTGAAGAGCAACGTTCGGATAATCCCAAAATAGACAAACTATTAAAAACGGCCTCTAAAAAAGGAAGCGGTCAAGGGTATCCTGAATTTATAATTACACTGAAAGAAAACCCTGATTTGCTTATAGTTGTTGAATGTAAAGCTGACACATCCAAACATGAGAGCCTAAATAGAGATAAATATTCCGAATATGCCGTTGACGGAGCATTGCTGTATGCTTCATATCTTTCAAAAGACTTTGATGTCTTAGCCATTGCAGTAAGCGGAGAAAGCCAGAAGGATTTAAAAGTATCCCACTATTTGCATTTAAAAAACGAAAAGAAAGCAGTGCAAAAATTTGGAGATAAATTATTAGATATTGATAGTTACTTAAATGGTTATCTTAACAGTGATGAAAAATTTAGACAAGATTTATACGAGCTTCGAGAATATTCAAGTGAATTAAACGATACACTACATCACATTAAGATAGCTGCAAGCGAAAGAAGTTTGTTAATCAGCAGTATACTTATTGCATTGACTGAAAAAGCATTCTGTAAGGCTTACAAGGAATATGATAAACCTGAGGAACTTGCTAACGCATTAGTTAGTACTGTTTCAAACGTTTTACGAAAGGCAAACTTAAAAAGTGAGAACTTAGAAAATCTAAATATCCAGTTTAGCTTTGTGCGTACTGATACCGCATTGTCAAAAGAACAAGGCGTGTTGCGAGATTTAATAGATGACATTGATAAACACATAAATTCTTTTCAGAAAACACATGAATATTTTGATGTACTAGGACAATTATATATTGAGTTTTTGAGATATGCTAATAGCGATAAAGGGTTAGGGATTGTTCTTACTCCGCCACATATAACAGAATTATTTAGTGATTTGGCAATGGTTAATAAAGACAGTATCGTTTATGATAATTGTGCAGGCACATGTGGGTTTCTAATTAGTGCTTTAAGTAAAATGATAAAGGATGCAAAAGGAGATATGGTCAAAGAAAAACAAATAAAAAACAAACAACTAATAGGTGTAGAATATCAAGCAAAGATATTTGCGTTGGCTTGTTCTAATATGTATATCCATAAGGACGGTAAAACAAACATTATCAGAGGAAGTTGTTATGAAAAAGATATAATGGAGCAAATAAAAATATATAAACCAATTATTGGGTTTCTTAATCCACCATATAAAGCGGATAAAAAGCAAGACGCTGAGGAATTAGAATTTGTGGCTAATAATTTAGATGTGTTAGAACCTGGTGGAACTTGTATAGCAATAGTCCCGATGCAATCCGCATTAGCACAGAAGGGTGAAATACACGAACTTAAAAGACAACTTTTACAGAAGCATACTTTAGAGGCAGTATTATCAATGCCTGATGAATTATTCTATGATACAGGCGTTGGAGTAGTTACCTGTATAATGATATTTACAGCACATAAGCCGCATCCCATAAATAAAGAAACTTATTTTGGTTATTACAAAGATGATGGTTTTGTTAAACGAAAAAATAAGGGGAGGGTAGATGCTTTTGGTAAATGGGAAAGCATTAAAGAAAAATGGATAGAAGCCTACATTAATAGGAAAGCAAAAGCGGGATTTAGCGTTAATAAAATTGTAACAGCTAATGATGAGTGGTGTGCGGAGGCATATATGGAAACAGATTATTCTACTTTATCAAAAGATGCATTTGAAAAGATTGTAAAGAATTACATGCTTTTTAAACTAACTAACAGTGCGTTATGAAGCTGGTTAAGATAACAGACATCTTCGATGTGAAATACGGAAATAGCTTGGAGCTAAATCGTCTGACAACTATTTCTGATGGTATAAATTTTGTGTCAAGAACGTCAAAAAACAATGGAGTATCAGCTAGGGTATTACGCATTGATAGTGTCAGTCCATCACCAGCGGGGACAATCACCGTTTCTTTAGGTGGATCCGTTCTCGAAGCTTTCTTGCAACCAGAAGAATTTTACAGCGGTTATCATATTCATTGTTTAACACCTAAATGTAGTTTAGCCGATGAGGAGAAACTTTTCTATTGTGCATGTATTACTGCGAATCAATATCGTTATAACTACGGTCGCCAAGCTAATAAGACGCTAAGCGATTTGCTTATTCCTGCAAAAAGTGAAATACCAATATGGGTAAAGCAGTCAGACACACATCGATATGATCAAGTAAAAAGACCTTTAAGTAATAAAATTACTCCGTCATTGGAGACAAAGAATTGGCAATGGTACCAGATGCAACAACTTTTTGACATAAAAAAAGGCAGACGGTTGACAAAAGCTGATATGACGCAGGGCAATACGCCCTTTGTTGGCTCTATTGACTCTAATAATGGATACAGAGAATATATAGGTCAAGAGCCAATCCATAAAGGAAATACTATTACTGTAAATTATAATGGTTCTGTTGCAGAAGCGTTTTACCAGCCAAAACCATTTTGGGCTTCAGATGATGTGAATGTGCTTTATCCAAAATTTGTACTGAATCAATACATTGCTTTGTTCTTTGTAACGCTGATTAAATTAGAAAAATACCGATTCAATTATGGCCGCAAATGGCATACAGAACGAATGAATATATCAGAGATAAAATTACCCTCCAAAAATAATCAGCCTGATTTTGACTTTATGGAAAATTACATCAAATCATTACCATATTCAAGCTCATTGTCTGATAACTCTATACTATCCGAGTGAAGATTGTCCTATCGATTTTCAAGCAGCCCCTACACATAATCGCTTTGGGCTTAAACTTTAAGGAATGTCCGCTTCGTGGCATGTCTTTAGCTGCCCGCAAGCGGCGTAGATTTCCCGCCCCATGCTCTTTCTTATAAATGCAGTAACGTGTCTGTCTATTAGTATTTGCTGAAACTCAAGGACGGTCTGTTCGTCCGGTGGCTCAAA
>JADFXO010000436.1 GCA_015233485.1 Nitrospirota bacterium | reverse complement strand
TAGCATATGGCTATAAGTGCAATACAATAAGTATGAGAGGAGTCACATGGGATTAAAAATATATAACACAATGTCGGGCAGGAAAGAGGCATTTGTCCCCGTAGAGGGCAACAAGGTGAGGATGTACGTATGTGGCGTGACGGTGTATGACTTATGCCACGTCGGGCACGCCAGAAGCGCCATTGTTTTTGATGCGATCAGCAGATACCTCCGTTTCAGGGGCTACGGCGTAACATTCGCCAAAAACTTTACCGATATAGACGACAAGATAATAAACAGGGCGATTGAAGCGGGTAAGACATGGGACGAAATCGCCGCGACCTACACGAGAGAATACTACGAGGATATGGCAAGGCTGGGCGTTGCAAACCCTGATATAGAGCCTAAGGCAACAGGGCACATAGCAGAGATGCTCGACATTATCGGCAAGCTGATGGACAAGGGATATGCCTACGAAACCGGCGACGGCGTGTATTACGAGGTGGGGAAGTTCGCCGGCTATGGAATGCTCTCCAAGCGTGACCTTGAGTCAATGGAGGCCGGGGCGCGTGTGGAGATAGACCCGAAAAAGAGAAGCCACTTCGACTTTGCCCTGTGGAAGCGCTCCAAAGAGGGCGAGCCGGCGTGGGACAGCCCGTGGGGCGCGGGCAGGCCGGGCTGGCACATCGAATGCAGCGCCATGTCGCTCAAACACCTCGGCGAGACGTTCGATATTCACGGCGGCGGCGCGGACTTAATCTTTCCGCACCACGAAAACGAAATCGCCCAGAGCTGCGCGGCAACCGGCAAGCCCTTCGCCAAGTATTGGATTCATAACGGCTTTATCACAATAGACAAGGAGAAGATGTCCAAATCCCTTGGGAATTTCTTTACGATAAGGGATATACTGCAGGAATTCGACCCCGAAGTCCTGAGGGTCTTTCTCCTTTCGACACACTATAGAAGCCCCATAGAGTTCTCACGCGAAAGCCTGAGGCAGACAGAGCCGTCGATGGACAGGGTTTACTCCACAGTGCTCCGCATGGGGGATTTTTTGAGTTCGTTTAAAGAAAAGGCGCGTCCCTCAAAGGACGACGCCGACTTCAGCATTATTGCCGGCTCTTTTAGAGATAAATTTGTTGAGGCCATGGACGATGATTTTAATACCGCGGCCGCCGTTGCAACAATCTTTGATATTATACGGGAGATAAACCGTTATCTTGATAAAAAACCGGCGTCTCCAGAGACTAAACTCTTGATTGAAAAGGCCGCAGGGGATATAAAGGAGTGCGCCGGGGTGCTGAACATCTTTGTTAAAACACCGCAGCAATGGTACCAGTCCCTGCTTGCGGCACACAAGGCTGATATAAAGGAACCAGAAATTGAGGAGCTGATAATAAAGCGCCGTCAGGCCAGACAGGATAAGGACTGGAAACTGGCCGATGAAATCAGGGACGCCCTTGACTCAAAAGGCATCATCCTTGAGGACAAAGAATACGGCACAATATGGAAGGTAAAGGTATAATATGTGGGCATCGTAACCACCAAACGCCTGTATAATTCCTTTGGCCTTCACATGAGAGAGCTATTTGGCCAGAGCGTCTATAAGGTCAACATAGACGCGGGGTTTACCTGCCCTAACAGAGACGGCACAGTAGGCGTCGGAGGGTGCGTCTATTGCAATAACGACAGTTTCCGCCCATCATCGTGCAAGCCTGCCATAGGGGTAAGGCAGCAGGTAGAAAACGGCATATCATACCTGTCGAAAAGATACAAGGCCGATAAGTTTATCGCCTACTTCCAGCCATATACAAACACATACGCGCCGGTTGATGAGCTGAGGCGGATTTACTATGAGGCGCTCGCTCACCCAAACATAGTGGGCTTAGCAGTGGGCACAAGGCCGGATGCCATAGACGAGGATAAATTCCAGCTCCTTGAGTCCATAGCGAAGGACTATTTTGTCCTGATAGAGTTTGGCCTTCAGTCGATATACGACAAAAGCCTCTCGTACATAAACAGGGGGCACGGCTATGCCTGTTTCCTCAATGCCCTTGACATGGCCTCAAACCATAGTTTATTACATATCGGGGCGCACATTATAGTTGGGTTTCCCACGGAGACAATTGATGAGATGCTCTCAATGGCCGCGGTGGTATCGAAACTTAGGCTAGGATTTCTAAAGATACACCAACTGCAGGTAGTCAAAGGCACAGTGATGGCCGCGGAGTATGCAAAGAATCCATTTTTCGTATTTGATTATGAACAATATCTGGATTTTCTCGTAGAATTCGTACAAAGGCTCTCGCCCGAAATTGTCCTGCAGAGGATGTTTGCCACCGCCCCGGATGATATCCTGATAGCCCCCGTATGGAATAAGACCAGACAGCAGATACTAATAGATATAGAAAACAAGTTCAGGTCAACCGGCGCGTTTCAGGGGAAAAGGTACGCCGGCACAAGGCATAAATAAATAGCCGTTGCGATGGCCTGTTGTGGCAATAATCAAGCTTTGAGGAAAAAACCGATTTCCATCTCTTCGTATTCACCGAGGTCTTTAAACTTTAATCCTACGGTAACGGTTGTATTTGTTTCCTCTGTTATGCGGACAATTTCCCCATATACTTTGATTGGCTCTTCCCGCGGCGGTAAGATAAAGCTCAACGACATAACATTACCTATCTTTTCGTGGACGCTTTTAAAACACTTGAAGCGTAGCCCGCTTATAGATATATCTAAGATATTTCCCTTTCTTGGCGGACGTTTGATTCCTGTGATCTGGTAAGACGCCTCAATCTCAATATTTCTACGATAGGACTTCCGCTTATTTAAATTAATGACTATATGCTTTTTACACTTTGGGCAGGAGATAGCAAACGCCTTCTCCGGTGGGTATGCCTTTTTGATCTTGCCTTTGACGCCGCAGTGTGGACATACAATAGGCATTTCAGTAGATGGATAGACAGTAATAGACTTAGAGGCAGAGTTTTCTTCCACAAAATCCACTCCAACCAGGAAGATATATCATCGCTCCACCGATTCAAAAAATGAACGTATATTGCCCCTATGTGTTTGCGGTATTTCTATGAATTGAATTTCTGCTACCCCGTTAGACGCAGTGCCACGGCTACTTTTGATTATGCCGACGGCACCTTCCACAATAAGCCTTGATATGACTAAAGTCACACTAAGTACCATGATTATATTATAAGGTATCGTAATACCCTATATCAAGGCTAAAACACACGGTAAATTTGTTCTCCATCAAACAGACACGGTAGAGGCTGAGTTAATAGACATCCGCAAGTAGTCGAAGACCAATCGGACATT
>JADFXO010000435.1 GCA_015233485.1 Nitrospirota bacterium | reverse complement strand
AATACTTACGAATCCAAACCCTACAACCGTGGATTAAAAACGGCTGGATCAGATTTCGTCGAAATCAGGCGACGCTATTGAATCAGCTCCGGCATTACCCGATGGGCGACCACGACGACGGCCCCGACGCGCTTGAGATGTTAAAGACACTGATAGAATCGGGTGTCGGGCCAATCACATACGAAAGCGTGCAAAAACGGCAAGCTGGGTTTACCAATAAAACGGCGTATTAATAGGAATATGAGATGAGAGGATTTATCACAATTTGTTTACTGGCAAGCACCGTACTGATGACGGGATGTTTCGCCGGGACGATAGGAACGAACGTCAAGCTCAATGACAACTGTACCTACGGTGTGCTGTTTGACAACGGCACTGTATCTCTGGATGTTAAATGCACAGACTAAGGGTAAAAAAAATCATTTGTCATTCCCGCGCAAGCGGGAATCCAGTCCTCTCTTAGAGGGGATATTGAACGCTAAAAGGAGTACAACATGGCAGAGTTAGAAAACAACGCAAACAACGACATAAGCGAGGCTGGCTCCGCACCGGCAGAAACGCTCGTGAACGAAGGCGCGGCGGCATCCGCCGGTGACGATTATTTGCCTATTCCTGAGGCAACCGCAGACGCAGAGAATCCGGTTGAGCCTACATCCGACGTCCCCGACGAAAGCAAAACCGACGAAGGTTAGCGAGAAGAAACAGAAGCGGCCTGATACTCTCAGGCCGCCCTACAAAATGGAGGCAACGATGAATGAGATTATGAAGGCGATGGCAGCAAATTACAAGACAACGCTGGTGGGCGTATTGTGTTTAGTCGGGGCCGCGGCCGCGTGGATGAACGGCAAATCGGACGCCGCCTATGGTCTTATCGGAACTAGAATTGCCGCAATACTCTCAAAGGACGGTGATAAGAAATGAAAAAAATAATTGTGATAATGGTTTTTCTTTGCCTCGCAGATATCGCCACGGCAGAGCAGTTTGAACTTTTTAGCGGCATGACAACTTCCGGCGAAGGTCAAGCAATACGGCTTGTTAAGTCGTTGAAGTATTGGACATGCCAGGTGAATTACACAGGCAATCCTGATAATTTGTCAGTGTCGTTAATGGGCAGTCTTGATGGCACATATTTTCAGGATATATTGAATATCACTCAAAATGTGATGAAGGATGGGAGATTCTTTACAATTATCACCCCCGCACCAACCAGGAATATAAAGGGTAAGATTGTTAGTATCGTGGGAGGGGTGGCACCTAAGGTAACAATGATTTGTGAGGGCATGGAATAGGGCATGATACACGGTAGAGACAAAATAAAACCGGACAGGAAAATAGAGGAATGCACTAAATGCCAAAAATACACAACCTGCACAGAGACATGTATATACGTCGAGCTGGAGCTTACCCCTCTGGATTTTATAGATTTCAGAAAATCTGAATGCGAAAACAAAATCTTCCGCGATTACAAAGAAGTCCTAATTGAGATAAACGAGGCCATGAAATGCCTGACAGAAATAGACATAAAGAAAATCAGAACAATTAATAACGTTCGGCTGCGCGCGATAGCCGCAATGACATACGCAGGGATTAGTATTAAGGAAATAGCCATACTGCTGCAAACATCATTATCGCAAATATATCGTATAGTTTCGTCAGGCAAATCCCGTGTTAAGCACAACGCCCAGAAAGGGCATTGTGACATAGAGATGTGCAAATGTTAAGGCAGGCAAAGAAAAGCGCAGGAAACCCGTTTATAAACGCAGTGGGGCGGGGTTTTAGATGGCGTTAGTTGACCGATACGGCAAGCCCATAAAAAGCGGCAAGCCGGTAACCGATGAGATAGCGGTTGCCACAGTAAGAGACCGCTATTCGACATACCCGTCGCAGGGGTTGACGCCGGAGCGCCTTACCAAGATTTTCAAAGAGGCCGACCAGGGTAATGTCTCACGGCAGGCGGAGTTGTTTGAAGAGATGGAAGAGAAAGACCTGCACCTTGGGTCAGTGCTTCAGACGCGCAAATTACAGGTGATAGGACTTGAGTATGAAATCCTGCCGGCGGCGCAGGGGACGGGGGATAAGAAAATAGCGGCGGCGGCAAAGGAGATGCTTGAGGGGATAGAGAACCTGGACGATGCCCTGCTTGACTTGGCGGACGCAATCGGCAAGGGGTTTTCAGTGCTTGAAATCATGTGGGATATATCGGGTAAACAGTGGTACATAACGGAGCTGAAGCACGTCCACCAAAAGCGCTTTACGTTTAATCAGAGAGAAGCAATATCAACCATGCCGTACCTGTTAACGCCGGCGTCACCGGTGTGGGGCGAAGAGCTGATACCGAATAAGTTTGTCGTGCATAGATACAGAAGCCGTTCAGGAATCACACCGCGCGCGGGGTTATTGAGGCCGTGCGCCTTTGCATATATATTTAAAAATTACAATATCAAAGACTGGCTAATATTTAACGAGTTATTTTCAACGCCTATGAGGATGGGGAAGTATCAGCCCGGCGCAAGCAAAGACGAGATAGCGGTGTTGAAGCAGGCGGTGTTTAATATGGGGATAGATGCGGCAGCGGTCATATCGTCATCGACGACGATAGAGCTGCTGGAGTCAAAGCTGCGGGCAGACCCGAAGTCATTTAGTGAGTTTCTGGACGTATTTGACAAGGCGATATCCAAGGCCGTGCTTGGCCATACGGGAAGTGCGGACAGCACGCCGGGCAAGTTGGGTGCGGACGACCAGGCCCACGAGGTGCGCCATGAGCTGCTGGCGTCGGACGCAAAGGCGCTGGCCGGCACGATAAGAAATCAAATCATAGGGCCGTGGGTATTGTTTAATTACGGACCGAACGCGGCAGTGCCGCTGTTTAAGTTTCACTATGAAGAGAAAGAAGACCTTGACGCTACGGCAAAGGTGTATGCGTCGCTAGTGACGATGGGCTTTAAGGATATAGGCATGAAACACATACATGAGCGGTTCGGAATCCCCGTGCCGGAGCAAGGAGAGGAGACGTTGAAGACATATATTGGAGGCGGCGCAGGCACAGACAGCATGGCAACTATAAACAATAACGCAAATGCTATAAGCGTTAATAAGGCCACTCTGCCTACGGCTGGACAGGACACGCCCGATGAAATAGATATAATAACTGAAAAAATGCAGAACGATCAGGCCATTAATAAGCTCATCAGCAATTCTCAATGAACGATCTGAGAGCGTGAGTTTGGTGTAATATTTGTCATGGGAAGCAGGCATAGGATCAATTTTGCAAAAAATTGGCTTAAATATTACTTTAGGCTGACTGAAATATGTT
>JADFXO010000434.1 GCA_015233485.1 Nitrospirota bacterium | reverse complement strand
GGCGATTTATTTATGTCCTACTGGTATGCACCTTTATTGAATCCTCCCGCTCCGCCTAGTTTCCAAAATACCAGTGGTGAACCCTTAATGTTCTCAAAGGCTATCTTTGAAATCAATAACCAGGATGCAGTGCTGCCAGGGTTGACAACGATCAAGGAGTTTGAGCAGAACCCGGATGATTTCACCTCGTTAGATGAGAGAACCAAAGATAGTAATGCCATAGCTTTTGGTAGAGTTGAGATACAGGGAGATAAACTGATACTTGAATGCACTTCTAAGGAAAGACTAATGAGAGGCAAGAACCTTATCCTTAATGCCTTACAGGATGCTGTTATCCACAAGATAGATACTTTTCAGGAACCTATGGAAGCCATTAAAGCCTATAAAGAGAAGTCACCTCAGGCCACTGAAGATGATTTACCGATGGATGTTCAGCAACAGCTATATTCTCAGTTTATGGATAATCACTATGAGAAATGGTTTAACGATAGAATACCGGCCCTTGACAACAAGACACCAGTGGAGGCCATCAAGACTGAAGAAGGAAAGAGGAAAGTAATAGAGCTACTGAAGCTGTATGAGAATGTTGAGGAATTGAAGAAGAAGAAAGCAAGCCCGTATTATGATATTGCATGGATCTGGCAACGGCTGGGGATTGAGAAGGAATAGGAATCGCCGGAACGACATCGACTAATGTGTAGTCAATTCACTCTCGAATGCCCGATGCACTTTTGCGGCGCAGGCATCACTACATAGAACAAACGCTAAGTCATGACCAGGTTGGCGATCTACGAAACCATCTGGAATAACCCAAACAGAAATAAACCCCAAAGAATAGGTAAATATGTCAAAGAACTCGCCTTTTTTCGGAGGAGGCTTAATTATTTCTCCTATTTTCTGTTCATCATGACTAAAGCCTACATCAATCGCCTTGCTACTGAAGGTTATAAAAGTTACAGCGTCTCCTTCGATAATTTCCTTATTGCATCCTGGACATTTAGTCTTCATCATCCATCCCATTATTGTCTCAGTTTCAAATACCCTCTATTCTTAAGATACCAAATATCGTAATAGATTGGCAAACTAAGCTCAAAATACAATCCTGACATTCGGTAGAGTTCCCTTATAGGAACTGAAGACGGCGAGAGGAAAGTCCTTGAACTTCTGAAGCTTTACGAGAATGGTGAGGAATGGAGTAAGAAAAATGCGAAACCTTACTTATGATATTGAGTGGATATGGCAACAGCTGGGTCTTGAGAAGGAATAGGTAATGACATATCTCAGATTATTGCGGGGAAAAGGGGTATTATGTCTCAGAATAAGCCAGGTGTTTAAAGAGGAGCTCACTTAGACTTCGATGCTTACTATCATGGCAATAACCTTCTCCAGTTTGGCTATGATTTCAGTTTCAGCGGGGTCCAGAGCATCCTTTACCTCGTTTACTGCGTGTAGTCTATCGATTATACCGGGTTGCTGAGATACCTGGACGCAAACTTACCGGTAACTTTTGCCACCTTACAGTCCTCCTTCATCTATCGGTTATTTGATATATTATATAAGCATTATGTGATTTTGCGTCAATATTAATAACGCCATTATGATATACTGTCAAACGGATGCAGGATGGCATAGCAAAAGTCGGGTGTAGTGAGGAAGTTTGTTGAAATATGCTTAAATTCACTGCGTGAGAAGTGACTCAAGATGCTGAAAACATGCTGGAACCTTATCATTATTGTTTCCGATGTCTTTGACGACCGCCTGCCATTTGACTAATGGGAAGCTTAAATGGTAACATCATAAATGTCATTAGTGAGATTGCTTAAAGCGCCTATAAATGTGAGGTTTGAAGCCATATATAGGCTTGCTTAAACTATGAACGACGTTCCTCTTTTTTTAAGCAAATCACAGTTTCTTAAGGGTGTACAGTGCCTAAAACATCTTTATCTTTATAAGTTCCAGCCAGAGCTTAAAGATGAGGTGTTAGATTCCCTTGAGGCCGCTTATACTGAAGGTACTAACGTCGGCATTCTCGCCCAAAGCCTTTTCCCTAATGGTGTTGCTATTCCTTACGACGACACATCCTATGACGTACAACACCAACTAACTCAGGCGGCCATGAATAACGACAATAGAGTTATTTATGAAGCCACTTTCTACCACGACAACCTTTTCGCTCGCGTAGACATCTTGAGCAATGATGATGGAAAGTGGGAAATAAACGAAGTCAAGAACTCGACCACAGTAAAGGATGTGTATTATTACGACATAGCTTTTCAATATTACGTCATAGAATGTCTGGGGATACCTATCTCAAAGGCATGTATTGTTCACATCAATAATAAATATGAGCGACATGGTCAGATCGAGTTGGATAAGTTATTCATTTCAGAAGACATTACCAAAGATGTGAAAGAAATGCAGAGCGATATACATAAATATATTGTCCTGTTAAGGGAGATAGTTAACGGGCGGATACCTGATATCGACATTGGTGAACATTGCTATAGCCCTTACGACTGCGAGTTCATAGGGCATTGTTGGAAGCATATTCCAAATCCCTCTGTTTTCAATATTAGAGGACGAGGTGTTAATGCATATGGGTTGTACAAGCAAGGTATTATCAGATTCGATGATATCCCAGTCGATACACTCCATGAGAAGGCTCAACGACAGGTATCTGCTTATCTTAACAAAGAAACATATATTGATAAGCAGTCTATCAGGGAATTCCTTGACAGCCTTTGGTACCCAATGGCATTTCTTGATTTCGAGACATTCAGGGGAGTGATACCTCCATTCGATATGACGAAACCGTATCAACAAATACCGTTTCAGTACTCTCTGCATATACAAAAGAGACAGGATGCTGAGCTTGAGCATTTTGAATATCTTGCTCTTCCCGATATTGACCCAAGGAAACCGCTTATAGAAAAGATACTATCAGAGATTCCAAAGGATGCCTGTGTGCTTACATATAACATGGGATTTGAGAAGGGTGTCCTTAGACGATTGGCGGAACTGTATCCAGCATACTCCCAATCTATAACCAACATAACCGGCAACATAAGGGACTTGATGAAACCATTTAGGAATCAGGCATATTACTCGTGGCAGATGATGGGTTCGTATACTATCAAGGCGGTTCTGCCCGTGCTTGTGCCGGAACTATCATATGATTCGTTGGAAATCCATGATGGCGGCATGGCGATGGATGCATATTGGGAAATGTGTGGTGCCAAGGACAATGATGAGGCTGAGCGGATAAGAAAGGCATTGCTTGAGTATTGTTACCTGGATACTCTGGCTATGGTGAGGATAGTGGATAAACTTGAAAGTATAGTTTGATGTGCTATTGATGATAATGA
>JADFXO010000433.1 GCA_015233485.1 Nitrospirota bacterium | reverse complement strand
AAGCCTAACCGCGATGAGGTGCGCTTTATGCTTAAGCAGGAGATAGAGCCGCTCAAGAAAGAGGTGTCGCAGAAACCAGACCGTGAAGAAGTCAGGACAATAGTACACGGTGAAGTTGAAAAGGTGCGGTTGACCTTTGCATAAGGCCATTGGGGATATGGCTATAGAGCCAATTGCAAAATGCGGTGGCTCTCTGTATCTACAACATTCTGGATTCCCGTTTTCACGGGAATGACAGACAGGGGAAAACGGCATTCTGTTGTCATTCCCGCGTCCGATCAGGGTGTCATCCCCGCGCAAGCGGGAATCCAGTCTTTAAGGGTGAACATAAACTGGACGCATTTATTCATTTTGCAATTGGCTCTATAGATAAATATAATTTTTCATGCTGGATACGCACCTGGATCTGTTCTTATTTTGTCCATAAAATCCCTTGTCTTAAGGCCCTTTTCCAGGCGGTAGCGAATGTGTAAATCAAGCAGACTGCCAAGTTCCTGCGTGAGGGACTTTGTTGGAACTACGCGATTTAACTTGCTCCAATCCCAAAGCCGCAGTGTCTCAAAGAGTTTTATTGCCCCATGGGAAAGTTCAAACCCGCTTAGGGGGTCGCCGCAGTTGTCGCACAATATCGAACCCTCGCGAAAGTAAAAACGCCTTCCAGCGCCCGCGCACCGTGCGCACCCGCTCAACCTTGGCATAAAACCCGCCGCTGCCAGCATCTTTATCTTATAGCAGAGAATCGCCTTTGGATTGCCGCAGTCCGCCTCTTGCATCCTCAGCGTATCAAGCAGTATGTCGAATAGCCGTTCCTGCCTGACGTGTTCGGGGATAAGCATAAATGTCATCTCAAATATCTCGGATACCCGGAGAAAGCAGTTAAGCTCTTCGCGCAGTTTCTGAAATGGATGGACAATGTCGGCCTGGATGAGCCTTGGCAGCTCAGCGTTTTCCTTTCCCCACAGACTGATGCGAATATATGAGAAAGGCTCAAGCGCAGAGCCAAACCTGCTCTTTGTCTTTCTTGGACTTTTTGCGAATGCCCGCACAAAACCCCTCTCGCGCGTGAAAATCGTCATAATCATATCGGCCTCTCCGAGTGGGAAGCCCTTAAAGACGATGCCTTCGGCCCTGAAGCGCATTACATGATATTGCCGAAGTCTTCAGGTTTGAGGTTTTTAAGCCATTCTTCGAGTTCGTCCGTGTTTCTACGCTCAATGACGGTCTCTTCGACGTAGATAGGGGAATTTGTCCTTAGCGCTACTGCAACGGCATCGCTTGGGCGGGAGTCTATCGGCTTTTCGGCCTTGCCGTCTGTTACGTAGAGCATGGCATAGTATGTGTTGTCGACGATCTCATGGACGATAACCTTAGCTACCGTCATGTTAAGCTCTTCAATGATGTTTTTAACCAGATCGTGAGTAAGCGGACGCGGCGTTACCACCTTGCCGAGGGCGAGGGCTATTGAGTCAGCCTCCGGCTTTCCTATCCAAATTGGCAGCGTCTCCTCTCCATCAACGGCCTTCAGCAGGAGTATGTACATACCGCTTCTCGGGTCGAATAGCAACCCATCTACTTTCATCTTTATAACCATTCTATTTAAACCCCAAATCTTTCAATGCGGACATATCTTTACGCCAGTTCTTTTTCACCTTTATAAATAGGTCCAAATATACCCTTGCCCCAACAACATCCTCTATTTCCTTGCGGGCCTTTGTGCCGGCAGCCTTCAGCGTCCTGCCGTTTTTACCTATTATTATACCCTTTTGGGTAGGCTTTTCAACAAAAATATTTGCGCTTATAGAAATAAGGCCGCTCTTTTTTTCTTCCCACCTGACGACGTCCACGGCAATGGCGTGGGGAATTTCGTCATGTGTGTAGTCCATCAGCTTCTCCCTTATGATTTCTGAGGCCATGAACCTCTCAAACACGTCTGTCACTACCTCATCCGGATAGTACTTCGGCCCTTCAGGCAAATAACGCAGCGTCTCGTTTACAAGCTCATCAACCCCGCTGCCACTCTTTGCAGATACAGGTATAATCTCGGCAAAGTTGAGAAATTTTCTATATGCGTCGATAACGGCGAGCAGCACTTGTTTATCTTTGACCATATCTATCTTATTTACGACAAGAAATAAAACTTTCTTCGTGTCTTTCAACATATTAATCACTGCGATATCAGCATCATCCGGCAGTACGGGGTTTACAACAAGATATACCAGCTCCACCTCGCTGACCGTATCCATCGAAGTCTTCAATATAAAACGCCCCAGCGTATGTAACGGCGCATGAATGCCCGGCGTATCGAACAGGACGATTTGCCCATTCGGCACATTTTTAACGCCCATTATCCTGTTTCTGGTCGTCTGGGGCCTTGACGTGACAATTGCTATCTTCTGGCCGGTTATTGTATTTAACAGCGTGGACTTCCCGACATTAGGCTTCCCCATTATCGCCGCGAATCCCGAACGAAAAACAGAAGCCGTATCTTTATCTGATGGAATCGCCACTTATATCAGCTTCTGCAGGGCCGTTTTAATCCGGTTCAGGCCGCCGCCATTAAGGCCATAAACGAGGGATTTACTAAGTACACACCTGTGGGCGGAATCCCTGAGCTTAAAAACGCTATTGTTGGAAAGCTGAAAACAGATAATTCTTTAGAATACAAGCCTAACGAGATACTCGTCTCAGTGGGCGCTAAACACTCTCTGTATAACGCGGCCCAGGCACTTTACAGCGCAGGGGATGAGGTCATAATACCGGCTCCGTATTGGGTGTCTTATCCTGACCAGGTGCTTTTGAATGACGCCGTGCCGGTTATTGTCCAGACGAGGGAGGAGGATTCCTTTGTCGTATCGCCGGAGCTGCTCTCTAAGGCTATTACAAAAAAAACTAAGGCCATTGTGCTTAACTACCCGTCCAATCCTACCGGATTCACATACGACAGGAAGGCATTGGAGGCTATTGCCGGGATAGCCGTCAAGAACAATATTTATGTAATATCTGACGAGATATACGAAAAACTTCTCTATGACGGTTTAAAACATGTCAGCATTGCCTCAATTGACCCGGAAATAAAGAAGAGGACGATAGTCATAAACGGTTTCTCGAAATCCTACGCCATGACCGGCTGGCGCGTGGGCTACGCGGCAGGGGACGCGGCGATAATCAAGGCCATGGAGAATATTCAAAGCCAGTCAACTTCAAACCCAACGTCGATTTCACAGAAGGCCGCCCTTGAGGCAATTAATGGCCCACAGGACTTCATCCCCGTCATGCTTAATGAGTTTGACAAGAGGCGGAAGTATCTGGTTGCGGGACTAAATGCCATTGACGGCGTATCGTGTAAGATGCCGCAGGGGGCGTTTTAT
>JADFXO010000432.1 GCA_015233485.1 Nitrospirota bacterium | reverse complement strand
TTTTAACAAACTATATAGCAAGTTTATTTCATTTGTGTCCAATGTTTTTTGAAACCGCTGAAGAGCATCGTTCCAGTCCCCAAGCAATTTTTCTATCTCATTATCGCTTAAATTAAAAATATAAAAGAAATTGTCTATTAACCCTAATTTATCAAGGGATTCCTTAAATTCTCCCATTGTCTGATCCGCCGGCTTTGCAATAAGGACTTGTTTAGGAAATGGTTTGCAGGAACTTTTAACTTGTTTATATTGTTGAAAAAAAGCATCCTTGATTTTTCGATAAGTAGCTTTTGTTAAGCTATAAATGGCAGCGGCAACAACACTTGAAGCTATTTCATTAAAATGTAAAGAAAACCACTCAAAAGGCCACCAAGCTGCAACCATTCCTCCATTAACCATACTATGCTCATTTTTTCTATCTTGTGCATACCAATTTATAAATGAAACCTTTGCCTTATATATATTAGTATTACTATCAGAATCAAGACATAATAGGAGACAATGAACAAAAAGAGCCGCTTTCCCACCAAACTTGATATAATGCTCTTTAAATGTTGTAACTGATGATTCAACTATCGTCTCTATCGTACATCTAAACTCCTTATCTTTTTCTAATAGTGACAAAATATCAGCTTGAGCATCCTCTTGAGAACAATTGTTTACATATTTAGATATGTAGAGGATTAATCGATTCGCAGCACCCGTTCTTGCAGTATGATCAACATTTGCTGTGGATGTCGAGCTCTTCCAGTAATAATTAACAACACCATTAGCTAACGATAAAATATCTAACTGTTTTCCATTGTTTTCCAATTCTTCTCCTTTGCGTATTCCGGTGAACCCGACCATCTATGTCATATGTCAAGACCTGACACCTTTCATGACACTTTGTCACTATATGCCTAACTTATTTTTTAAATCCTTATGAGTTACCCACTCTTTGTTCTTTAACTTAGTTTCAACTGCGGAATAATAGTCATCTCTGTCTTCTTCGATTTCTTTATATTTTAGGTATTCATTGTAGTCCATTATTACGGAAAAGGGCTTACCGTCTTCTTCTATTACTTGTGTTTTTATCATCTATATGCCTCCTTTCTGTGTTTTATCTCATAAATAAGCATGGTAGTTCCGTCATCCTCGAATATAATTCTATAATCTCTTATGCGAAGTCTTTTGAAATCTCCTAATGTCCCTTTAAGAATCTTCACATCGTAATTCATTGATGGGTCCTCAGCATAAGACTCAATTGTTTTAATTATGCTCTCTGCACTTTTCCTATTGCCTTTAAGAAGTCTCGTTAATTTTTTTGCCGATTCTTCTGAATATTTAATCTCCATTTGCTTATTTTAAACAACAGATAGGTGCCAGGTCTTGACATGTGACATAATGACAGGGGAAAAGTGACAAAATCTACACTATCAGACATGACAGATGCACATATTAGCTGAAAAACTACCAGCCTATTTTCCCCATTTCCACTATGTCATATGTCAAAACCTGACACCTTTCATGACACCCGAAATGAATAGTTTAATATTTAAAAACTCAATACTAAATTAAGCGCAAAACTATCACCACCATCAGTCGATGAGACACTAACAGGCTGGCCAAGGAAATTAGTTCCGTCTTCTTTAAGCGTCTTATTAAAATCATGTCCGTATGCGGCGTTTATCGCATAATTTTTCGTAAACTCATACCCCGCGCCAAAGAACAGATGATGTTCCGCCATTGAAGAAGCGCCTATCACCCTCACAATTTCATAATAGTATGTAGACACGGATTTCCCCTGTATATCAGTATAGGAGGTACCATCGAAATTGTCATGCGATTTTACTGGATTCCTGGCATAGTTGTATCCAGCCCGAAGAGCCAGCTGAGGGATAGGCTTATATTGCACTCCGATAGCATAGAGCCATTGATTGCGCCAGTTAAAATCATTATATCCTTTAGCGTCAGCCCAGTTCAACCATTTTATATCCGTCTCAATAAGCAAGTTGTCTCCAAATGGTTTTAAAGCCATGCCAACACCCGCTTTTTGAGGTAAAGCAAGTTTGAGATTATCCTTTACGCCATCTGCGTCAGGGTCATAGACATTTTTAAAGTTAATTGTTTGAGATGTCGTATATACTGCCCCTATTGAAATTATATCGTTAAATTTATATATTGCACCCACTTGGGCACCTATTCCATAGTTAGACGATTTTCCCATGTCTAAATCAAGAATGCCGTAATCTATGTTCGGCGCGATACCGATAGAAAATTTATCATCAGGATGATAAGATACAAATGGAGCAATTTTTAATATTTGAAGATGAGAATAAGTGCCACCCATCAACGGATAGTTTCCTTTTAAACCCATATTATAAAACGATGATTGATCTAATGAGGTGTTCTTATAATTTGCACCAAATGTAGCCACTGCAGCCGTACCAACACCAATGTTCCAGTTATTGTCAATAGGTATTGATATAGCAACTGCCGGCATAGGGGATACTTTACTTGCAGCATCACCTCCATAAGACAGACTATTTACGTGTATCGAGGCGTTTGATTTCGACGATAATAAATAGCCTCCTATGTCTACTTCAACGGTAGAACATTTGGTACATGTGATTGCCCCCGCCGGGTTTGTAAGGCTTGTAGTTGTGGCATCTTGCGGATAAGCTATGCCGGCGCCTCCCATACTTCTTGATATAGGCCCGGCAACATCTGCCCCATTCAGGGCAAAAACCTCTGTAACACACAAAAAAGACAACACGAATAACATAACAAACATTTTTGTCGTATTAAACATTTTTAAAATCTCCCTTGATTTTTTATTATCTATGAAGTATTCTTGCTTCATATATCTACGCCGTACTTCTTTGCGGCTTCTATAAGACATTCAACTGACCTGTTCATTTGCTCCTTCGTGTGTCTTACGTTTATTTTAAACCATAAACAATAGTGTACCCAATTGTCAAGGCAAAAATTTGTCCTGTTTAAATTACAGCAAGTCATTCATATTTTTAATAGTCCAACCCCCAAAGACATATTTTTCATATCGGACAAGGAGTTTACGGAAACGGTTGAACCACGAGTGAACAACCTCAACGACCCAGCGGCGATTTTTTGGAGGATGTCCGCGCTTGCGCTTTTTTCTGCCCACTCTTGGTGTCCCGTCGCACAATAAACCTATGAGAAGGTAGGTGTCAAGCCCAGACATGTGACATAATGACAGGGGAAAAGTGACAAAATATATACTATCGGACATGACTATAATGGACCCCAAAAACTGGACAACATGTTAAGTTACAGTAAGAGCAGAAAGATGGAGGTCCAAGGATGTGTTATAGCAAGTCGTCGACGACTAATACCGAATTGCAATCATAGAA
>JADFXO010000431.1 GCA_015233485.1 Nitrospirota bacterium | reverse complement strand
GGAACCTTATAAATATTTACGCTATATCTTTGAACGGTTGCCATATGCCAGGAATGAAGAGGATTATAAATCCCTGCTCCCGCAATATGTCGATTGGGGTACTTTTGCCGGTAAACCAACGGGGGGATTATCCCCCGTCTTGGCGGTAGATAAAACATGTGCGAGATTACGAGGGGGATTATCCCCCTTCGTCTTTAATCCTTATTCAAAGAGCGGCGCCATAATATTGGAAACAGTGCCGCAGGCAGATAATAGCCAATCTCGGTCGGGCAGCTGTAACGCACACTCGCAGTTGTTACCGCAGACGTAAGAAGCGCAGAAAACAGAGGAGCTGCACAGAGAGCCGCGATAATAAACGCCTCCCTATCCATGAACCTTCGCCGCAATAACACAAATCCTCCATACGCCAATACCACAACATACACGCCCACCCACAAGACATTTCTGAAGATCAGCCAATGGTACCTATGGTATTGAATGCTTGCCGCCATCAGCGGGGTCTTCACATCGTTGACAGATAAAATCGTGGTTACGTTATCGCCCACGGCAGAGTGGTACAAAAAAACGTTTTCCATCTTAGGCGGAAACGGGCTAAGGTATTCGTTTAATGTCCATGCGACGACTTCCCGGTCGCTGAGTGGCTGCCTGTCTGTTGACTCGAGAATCGTGTTATGGTAGGCGATTAACGCGTAGGCCGCGTAAGGAATGATTTTTTGGTAGATATTCTTGCCTCCTTCAATACCGGCCTCCTCAAGCCGTATGTTTGCGAGGTAATACCCGAACATCACACCCGCAAATTTCAGGTATATCAACGGGTGTTTTTTAATTTGAACCATCGCGATGTCGTTTAAGACCGGATACAAGCCCATCATCGGCGTGGCGGGGCCAGCCTTTTTTGGCTTCACCGATTTTAGAAACTCAAACGTAATGGCAAGGTTATACGCGTATGTCGTTTCGAAGGCCTCGTGGAGCGCTTTAATGTCCCACGAATCCCTTACAATGCGCCTCTGTTCATCGGAGACTCTCTTGTTGACGCTTTCGACGATTGCCTTATTTACATCGCCGGGGAGTCTTCTATCGGGCTGCATAAAGGGTATCGTCAGGCTGAAAAGATTGTGCGGCCCAAATGGCGATACCGTAAATGAGCCGATAGTCAAGCGTTTATACCCCGCCAGTATAACAAGCATCATGGCACATGGGACTATCAGCGCGGCTATCGTCTTCTTAGGGTACCGGTTCTTAATAAGCAATGCCGCCGCCGCTGCCCCTATTGGTAGTATAAACAGACCCGCCGGCCTTATCCATATAATATAGCCCATTATGAACGACACAATTGACCAGATTAACCACTTCTTGCTGTGGAGGGCCAGTATTAAAAAGGCATAAAACAATACCAAAAAACTTATATAGAGACTCTCGGCCATATAATTCGACTCATACCAGAGAAAGGTTATGGAGGTCGAATCTGCCGCAATCGCGATGGCCGCGTAAAGCGCCTCACCGGGATATTTCTTGTTTATGACATAGAGCAAAAAAAGCAGCGAAGATATGCTTATAACGCCCTGCGTCAAAACAATCGTTAAATCAGAAGGGTTTATAAAGAGCTTAAATAACAGGGCAATGAACAGTGGATAACCGGGCGTGCGATGGTCAAACAGCGGCCACACGCCTTGCAACATAAAATACGCCGGCTTGGCATATGTCCAGCTGTCAGGCGTCAGCGTTACCATCGGATAATAGAGATAAAACGGCAGTCGCGTCAACAGAAAAGGCACGACGACAACCGCGAAGGCTATAACACCCCTGTATCTGTCAATACGCCCGGAAAGGGACGCCCTCCTGAGCGCTTTATTAAGGTTGCTTAATTGCTCTAACAGGGCGCCAACTCCCCTGAGGCCGCTTGCGCATTTGTCACCGCGACAAATACCGCGCCGGATTGGACGTGACGCACCTTATTATTTTATCTTCATCAAATCCAAGCCGTATCAGACGCCCGGCTGACTCCATTATGGTTGCGGCGCCGCCAAGCAGGGTGTTATTTGCGCCGGTAATTGCAGCGCCGGACGCTGAAAAAGTCCCCGTTTCCTTAACCGAATCCGAGATTATGATTATCTTATCCGGCGGTTTGGCGGCAAATATAAGCTCGATAGTGCCGGGATGGAGATGGTATGGGTCGGCTATCACCTCGACATAAATATCCTTGTTCGAAAGACCGAAGCCGACGAGGCCAGGCTCCCTGTGGTGAAACGCGCCAGAGGCGTTAAACAAGTGGGTAATGCCGCGCGCACCGGCGTTAAACCCCGCCTCTGCCTCTGCATACGACGAGTTTGAGTGTCCCATACTCACGATTATTCCCATATCTGTAATAAACCTTATCAAGTCAAGTGCTCCGTCAAGTTCAGGGGCTACGGTGATTATGCTTACTATGTCCTCAAAACCCCCTATAAGTTCATTGAGGGCGCGCCCTGTGGGTTTAATGAATGCCGCTGCCTTCAGGGCGCCGCACTTGCCGGGATTGAGAAAAGGCCCCTCCAGATGCACCCCAATAATGGCCGCCTGTGCGGCTGTGCTGCCGCTTTCCTGGCGCTGCATCTCCATCGCCTTTTTTATTGCCGCCATGTGAAGGCGCATAGTTTGAATATCGCCGGCATAGACGGTTGGCACTATCTCGTTAACGCCGCCTTTGAGCTGCATCTCAGCTATTTTCAGTATCTGCCCGCTTGAGGTTGTCCTTGTATCAAGCCCTCCGAGACCGTGGGTGTGAATGTCAATAGTTTTCATTAATCATTCATCCCCTTGCCATTGCCAGTAGAACTGTGAAGCCCCCTGTAAAGTAAAACCCCTGATGCCAGGCCTGAAGCGGCGTATATTATCCCCTCGGTCGTTCTTTGCAACAGCACCATCCCCACACTGAGCGTAAGTGAGTAGACAAAGGCCGTACCCGTCAGCCATTCCCATATCGGGGAGCGGTAGTCAGCGGCCCTGACGCTTGACGCGGGCAGCTTCTTCTCAATAGCCCGCCAGCCTATGCCGCCTGCGTAGACGCGCTTGTAGAATTCTATAAGTTTCCCCTCGTCCGACGGCCTCGTAACCAGCGTAACTATGACCCACGCCGCGGTTGATATAAATATGATAAAAAATAGTTTCCCGAAATACGGCGTCTGTGGATAATAGATAAAAATAACCGCCGACACAATTGTCGAGGCCAGCATGGCGGATATCTCACTCCACGGATTAACGCGCCACCAGTACCATCTCATAAGGAACACCAGCCCCGTGCCGCTTCCAAATGCTACGAGAAACTTAAACGTACCCACTATGGACTCCGAAAAATAGGTGACAACGGCCGTCAGCATCGATAGCAGAAGTATAGAGACCCGTGTTGCCGCCAGATAGTGCCT
>JADFXO010000430.1 GCA_015233485.1 Nitrospirota bacterium | reverse complement strand
GGAGCCAGTGAGGTGTTTAACCGTGGTCAGGAGCGTATAGCGGTGGAGCAGGAGGCCGAGCGCGATCGGTTGTACCAACAAATAGGGAAACTCCAGGTGGAAGTGGAGTGGCTTAAAAAAAAGACATCATTACCGGTGGGACGGTGATGCAAAAGCGTGTAATGGTTGAGCCTGATAATGCTGAGTTGAGCATCCGGCGGCAGTGTGAGCTGATTGGTCTGCCGCGGTCCAGTTACTACAGGCCGGAAGCAATGGAGAACGAGGAAAACCTTGTGTTGATGCGCCTGATGGACGAGGAATACACGCGTCATCCCTTCTTTGGGAGCCGTACAATGGTTTACTATCTTTCCCGGCTGGGGCATAAGGTAAACAGGAAGCATGTACAGAGGTTGATGCGTCTGATGGGACTTGTATCGATTGCTCCGCGAAAGCGGACGAGCATACCCGCAAAGGGACACACGGTGTATCCCTATTTGCTTCGGGGTTTTGAGATTGAGCGTCCGGATCATGTTTGGTGCAGCGATATCACGTATATTCGCTTGACGCATGGATTCGTCTATTTGACTGCGGTGATGGACTGGTACAGCCGGTACGTACTTTCATGGGAAATATCGGTAACAATGGATGATGGATTCTGTGTAAGTGCGCTTGAACGTGCGCTTCGAAGGCATGGATGCCCGGATATTTTCAATACGGATCAGGGTTGCCAGTATACGGGAGGGGCCTTCACTGACGTGCTTAAAAGCCATAAGATACGAATCAGCATGGACGGCAAAGGACGGGCAATGGACAACATCATGATTGAGCGCCTGTGGCGCAGCGTCAAATACGAGGAGGTGTACATAAAGGATTATGAAACGGTGGAGGACCTGACCAATGCACTGCGGACTTATTTCGAGTTTTACAACACTGAACGACCACACGCTTCACTGGGCGGAAGAACCCCTGCCGAAGTGTATAACCAAATCTCGTTATTGCGGAAAACGGCGTAATGGCAAAAGACAAAGAAAAGACCCTCTTAGAGGGCAATACCTTAAATACACTTAGAAATGGTCTTGACAAAGGGGTCCACTCCAAGCTGAGAAATCGTTTGTGTTACGCCAAAGTAGAAATCGTTTGGTCTCACTCCTCTTTTAGTGGACGCTATTAACTACCAAACTTTTATGTAAGCCCTAACATTCTTTTATCGGGAAAGTGCCCGCCTGTCCCGGAATCAATCCTGAATTGAGCTACTAATTGCTGAAGTCCGGTTGAGAGCTTGGACAGATCGGAGGCGGACTGGGATATGAGCCCGGAACTCGATGACGTTTCCTTTGAAACGTTCGCAACGGTTTCAATATCGCCGGTTATAGTTTCTGATACGGTAGACATCTCTTCGGTTGCGGAGGCTATCTGCTGAACCATCAATTGAAGAGAGTCAACACCATTTACTATGTCGTTTAACGCGCTACCCGCTTTTGTAACTGACTCTACACCGATTCCCACGCGTTTCGTGGCTTCGTTCATCGATGTTACCGCCCTGGATACATCCTTTTGAATTCCTCCTATCATCCCGCTTATCTCGGAGGTTGCCCTGGCTGTTCTTTCGGCAAGCTTTCTTACCTCATCCGCAACTACCGCAAACCCTCTTCCCTGTTCTCCTGCCCTTGCCGCCTCTATCGCAGCATTCAAGGCAAGAAGATTCGTCTGGTCGGCTATATCGTTTATTACGTTGACTATATCGCCAATCTCCTTTGAACGGTCGCCTAAGGATGATATAAAACTGGCAGACTCACTTACTGTGTCTGCGATTGCCTTGACCTCTTTAACCGAGCTTTTGACTATGTTCTCTCCTTTTTTAGCCGTTTCGGCTGTCTCTAAGGCACTCGATGCTATACCCGAACTATTACCGGCTATGTCCATGACAGTTTTCGACATCTCTTCAGATGCGGTGGCTATCTGGATTGCCCTTCCCGTTTGTTCCGCAACACCCCTTGAGGTTTGCTCGGATGCAGCACTTAATACATTGCTCTCTGAAGCAAGGTTATTGGCTGCTTCCCTGACATTCATTATTATCGTCCTTATCTTATCTGTCATGTTGCCCAGTGATAGGAGCAATTCTCCCGTCTCATCCTTGTTTTGGGAATAAACTGATTCCACAGTTACCGTCAAATCCCCATCGGCCAACCTGTTAGACGCATCGACAGCCTTTGCAAGAGGTATCGTAATGCTGCGAATTATCAAAAATGAAGCCGCAAATAACAACAGCATACCCGCGAGGATACTGCCTGCCATTACCCATAATACGACTATGTACTCTCCGATTGACTCCTGCTTTAACTTTGACGCCGTTTCCAATTGTTGTTCCTGTATGAATTTCACTATCTTATCTATGCTGTCAGTGGGTGCCCGATCCATGCCTTTGACGATTTTGTCAACCTTTTGATAGGCATCGGCTTCCGATGGATTATAACTCTTCAACGCTTCCATATATTTGCCTTTCAATTCGTCGTGTTTATTCAATGCTTCGTCAACCATAGTTGCGCTTTGGCCCAATTTAACCAGAATGTCTTTAAGCTCCATCAGGTTTGCCCTTGTCTCATCATTCTCTTTTATAAAGCTCTTCACATATTTATCGAAGGCCGCTTTTTCAGTGCCTCTAAGTAATATATCCTTCCATTCCTGTACCTGCTTTTTAAAATGAACCTGGGAATTTCTTGCGGTATCTACGGCCCTGGTATAAAGTACCAAAATATTACGTTCTTCATCATGGTTTTTGTTTAAAACACCGTAACTCATTAAACTGTGAGCGACTAAAATACATATCAGGATAAACGTAAAGGTTAATAAAACATACAATTTCTTCCCAATCTTCAAGTTCTTAAACATTCTGAATTCTCCTTAGATCCTACCTGGATCTCAAAAATTTTTATTATTCAGATAATATTACTATAAATCTACCATACGCTTACTATACGCCACCTTTATGAAGCCGTTAGTGTCCCATCGTTAAAACCTCTCAGAATTAGGAAAGCAACGAAACGGGTAGGCAATAAAAACCATTCCTTCTCCAACAAGGCGGAAATATTACCAATAGCCTTGTCGCTTACAAAGAACCGACAGATAAAAACGTCATTGTTACGAGCAAAACAAAGCACTCTTGCCTTTTCGTTAATGAAAGTTATATCTCAACCCTCTCTGAATAGAAACTGACAAAACTCCTGCCAACTTTTCCTGAAGATGACAAGACAATCATTTGTCTTCGCCGCTTCAGGTACGAGGCTCTAACGATTACCCCGAAGTTCTTAATTTGCCAATGTCAAGTGTTTTTACTATATTTCATCCTTCTTTGTCAAGGATTATTTTACCAGGAGTTCCAAAAAGCCTTCCTGTTCCTCCCATCGCTTATGCCAATCTTAGCATCCTC
>JADFXO010000042.1 GCA_015233485.1 Nitrospirota bacterium | reverse complement strand
AAGCATAAGCTCTCTCATTTTCTGTGCTACGCTGCGGACACCTTTGGACTTAATGATACCAATAGCAAATCGTCGAAGACGAGTGATGTTTTCCGGGCCAAATCCGGTACGTATACGGCTGAGTATTAACTTGAAAAAGGCAAAAATATCAATAACGACGACATCATTCGGCAAGTATGACGAAAGGCCGTTGTTGCCGTTGCGCGCGGCCTTTGAAATTGCCCTAAACCCATACGGCAGAAAATTAAAAAAGGAAGAGGTTGTGGAACTCTGCCGCGGCTCCATTGGGATTATCGCGGGCACTGAGCCGCTGAGCGCCGATGTGCTGGAGGCTCTGCCCGGATTGAAGGTAATATCGAGGTGCGGGACAGGGCTTGACAATGTTGACATGGCGGCGGCCGGGAGGCTTGGCATAGAGGTCTTTAACACCCCTGATGCGCCCACGCGCGCGGTTGCCGAGTTGACTGCCGGCCTGATATTGAATCTCCTGAGGAAAATCAACGAAATGGACTCCTCTGTCAGGGCAGGCAGGTGGGAGAAACTCATGGGCAATCTGCTAATCGGAAAAAACGCAGGCATCATAGGCTTTGGAAGGATTGGAAGGGCTTCGGCCTCGCTGTTACAGTCATTGGGATGCGCAATTGCGTTTACTGACCCGTTTGTCGAACAAGAGATGCCCCCAATAATGCGCTTATCCCTGCACGAGCTGCTCGACTTTGCCGATATAGTTATTATTCACGTCTCCTCAAGCGATATTATTATGGGGGCGGCTGAGCTTAAGATGATGAGAAAAGGCGGATGGCTTATAAACGTATCGCGCGGCGGGACAGTGGATGAGAACGCGCTGTTTGACAGCCTGAAAAGCGGCCATCTAAGCGGCGCGGCCATAGACGTGTTCAGGCACGAACCCTATGAGGGCAAGCTAAGGGAGTTAAAAAATATTATTCTCACCCCTCACGTGGGTTCATACGCGGTTGAATCGCGCGTTGAAATGGAACGGCTGTCCGCGGAAAACCTGTTACAGGGGCTGGGCAATGCCTAAGGCCGACAGGGTTGCGGTATTTGGCGGTGCGGGTTTCCTGGGAAGCCATGTGGCAGATTGCCTTGATGCAGCAGGCTATGAGGTGTTTATCTATGATATAAACCAATCCCTGTATCTGAGCACTTCGCAACACATGGTAATTGGCGATATTTTAGATGAGCAGGCCGTCGGGGCGGTTGTCGAAGGATGTGATTACGTCTATAACTTTGCCGGTATCGCCGACATAGATGAGGCAAGCAGGAAGCCCTTAGATGGGGTCCGCTATAATATACTTGGAAACGCCATCATCCTTGAAGCGTGCAGAAAAGCACACGTGAAGAGGTTTGTCTTTGCCAGTTCCCTTTATGTTTACAGTAAGGCAGGCTCTATATACAGGAGCACGAAACAGGCCTGCGAGCTGTTAATCGAAAACTATAGGGAGCTGTTTGGCCTGCCCTATACAATACTGCGTTTTGGCTCACTCTATGGTCCAAGGGCAGACAGCAGAAACTTCATCTATGCGATGTTGACACAGGCACTGAAAGAGGGAAAGATAACCCGCGCCGGCGACGGCGAAGAACTAAGGGAATATATCCATATCCACGACGCGGCAAGAGGCAGTGTGGAGATACTTGCCGATGAGTTTACAAATCAGCACATAATCATAACCGGCTACCAGCAGATGAGGATAAAAGACCTCCTGTTCATGATAAAGGAGATGCTTGATAATAAGATCGAAATCGAATTCCTTCCAGCCGACACCGACCTGCACTACGAGATAACCCCGTACACCTTTGCCCCGAAAATCGGCAGACGATTGACGTCCCGCACCTATGTCGACCTTGGACAGGGTATCCTTGAGACCATATACAACTTATATAATGCAATAAGTCCATCGCAAATCTGCAACGGCATTTCAGTCAGAGATTAAGGAAACCTGACATGAGATACGAATTTCTTTCATACACGCTCGCAGAAGGAAAAAACCCCGTTTACGGCGGCGCCGAATCCGGCGCTGAATCCATTGAGATTCAAACCCGTAAATCCATAGACATGGGGGACGCGGCGAATGTTTACTCATTTACGATGGAAAACCACTGGGGCACACATGTGGATGCCCCAAACCATTTTTTTAATGACGGTATGAAGATTTATGAGTACCCGCCCGAATTCTGCTTCTTTAAGAACCCTCAGGTCTTTCGGGTCTCGTTACAACCGTCCGAGGTTATACAAGGGCTTAGGGATGTAAATCCACGGACGGACCTCCTGTTGATACAGTCAGACTGGTGCAAACTAAGGCACAAGGAGGTGTATGTAAAAGAAAATCCCGGCATTGCCCCGGATGTGGGATTTTATTTAAGGAGACAGTGTCCGCACCTGCGGGCGGTGGGGTTAGACTGGATTTCGGTATCCCCTTATACCGACCGCCAGTTGGGAAGGCTTACGCATAGGGCATTTTTAGACCCCGACGGGCAAAACGCCCCGATTTTACTGATTGAGGACATGAACCTGTCTATGGAGCTTGCGTCTTTAAGGGAAGTCGTAGTTTTTCCACTACGCATAGACGCTCTTGACAGCGCCCCATGCACCGCCGTAGGGTTGTTTGATGATTAAGTCGATAATATTTGATTTTGACGGCGTACTCGTCGAATCAGTGGACATAAAGACGCGGGCATTTGCGAGGGTCTTTGAGCCTGAAGGCGAGGGGGTTACGGCCAGAGTCATAGAGTTCCACCTGCAAAACGCGGGTGTGTCGAGATTCGATAAGTTTCGCTATATTTATGAAAATATCTTAGAGAGACCGCTTTCTGCCGCACGATTTGATGATCTTTGCAGGCAGTTTGCAGACCTTGTTGTGGATGAGGTATCGCGTGCGCCTTTTGTGAAGGGTGCGCTGGAGTTTTTGGATAACTTCGCCCCGAACTGTTACACATGTTTCGTTTCAACCGCCACACCGCAGGAAGAGATAGAGAAAATCGTGCGACGCAGACATATGCAGGACTACTTTAAGGCAGTCCACGGCGCCCCAAAGAAGAAGTCCGCAATCGTACAGGAAATCCTCGACACACATGGCATCAGCCCCGACACGGCCGTTTATGTCGGCGACGCCATGAGCGACTACAAGGCGGCCACCGCAAATCAAGTCCCGTTTATCGCCAGAGTAAGGGGAGACCTTGAGATATTTAGCGGCATCAACTGCATCAAAATCACCGACCTTACCGAACTTAATCAAGCCATACTGTGCCATAATAGCCCTTAGCCGGAGTACCCAAGCCGCCAACGGGCGGCAGATGGAATTCAATGAATAAAACGCGTACGTGATTAGGGGTGAAGGGGGGTTACCCCCCTTCGTCGTTAATCCTTTATTATCAGGTCTTCAGCCATGAAAGCGCAGCGGCGAGGTCGTTATGAAACACCCTGTGGTTTTTTGACAATATAAAGGCTATTGAGGCCAAAAAGGCCGTCGCCGCACCCGGCACTACCGTTGCACTTTTCTGAACCTTATCCCTTATCTTTGCGTCGAACGATTTCATCTCCATAGCCAGTTTCATAGAGGGGGAATCCATGTTTAACGTATTGTAGAGGATTTTCGTGCTCTGGGATTTGTTTAGAAGGTCTTCAATGCCCGTAGCGGCCTGTTTCACTATTTCCATGTCCATCTCTCCGGTATATGCCGCTATGATTATTCCATCCTGAAGCGTGACCTCAGCCGAACCTTTCATTGCTTTCCCTCCTTAGTTAGCACTTTTATTGTCATTTTTATCTATTGCAACTTTCATATTCTTCTTAATTACAGCGGCCTCCAAATTGGCAGGGTTCGTTGAGTATACCATAATAGTGATTCTACGGTTTCTCGGGTCGCTGGGATTGTCTATGATCAGAGGCTCGGTTGCGGCAAACCCCGCCACTCTTGCCAGATTGTTAGGGTCAATGCCGTCTTGTTCGAGTTCCCTTCGGGCAGCCGATGCCCTGTCGGTGGAGAGTTCCCAGTTCGTATACTTACTGGTCGAATAACCGAGGGCGTCTGTGTGCCCCTCTATTGAGAGCCTTATGTCCTTCAATGTCAGAATGTCTACCGCTATTATCTTCATTATCCTCTTTGCGTCGGGCATTAACTCAGTGCCTCCAAGGGTAAACATGGGCTTCCCTGCCTTGTCAATGATCTGAATCCTTACGCCGCCCTCCACAACATCTATCAACACCTGATCCTTTATTTCCGCACTTTTTTCCCCTACCTCTTTTTTCAGCTTTTCCCCCAGGTCTTTTCTCAGCCTCTCCTTGAACTGTTCCGCGGCCATGGACGGGCCGCCGGAAGAGGTGGCGTCTTTGATCTTTTCTTCCACATTAGCAATCTCTTTTTCCAGCTTCTCCTTGACCTTTTCGAGCTTTTCCACGTTGGCAGGCACGGCGAGCTTGATTTCCTGTTCTACAGCCGCCACGTTTTTTTTCAGTTTCTCAAGGAGCTGTTTGAGCTTTTCGACATCTTCCACTTCATGAGGCGAGGCGTTTTCAACTTTGTCTTCTACCTCCCTCGGGGATGAGGTAACATTTGAGTCTACTACGTCTTTTCCCTTTCCTACAAAGTACATCGACATGGCACTAAACATACTCAGATTTTTAAAATATGTCGAAAGCTGCAACTTTTTCGATGCAGAGGTCATATTGAGCAGCCACATCAGGAGGAAAAAGGCCATCATTGCCGTAACAAAGTCCGCGTAAGCCACCTTCCACGAGCCGCCGTGCGCGATGCCATGGCCGCCCTTCTTTTTTCGCTTTATTATTATATTTTGTCCTTTCATTTTCTAACGGCCGTCTCAAGCTCTGAAAATGTCGGCCTGTCGTGCCCGGGAATCGCCCTCCTTCCGGACTCTACCGCTATCTGCGGCGCTGCCCCGCCCACGAAGGCCACTAACGCCGTCTTTATCACATAAAACATAATTTCCCCTTCTTTCGCCTTTGACTCAAGGTTCGCCGCCATCGGCCCGACAAATCCATAACACAACAACACACCCAGGAATGTACCCACAAGGGCCGACCCTATGCTATGCCCCAACACAGTGGGAGGCTCTGCTATCTTCTCCATCGTCAACACCACGCCAAGCACCGCCGCAACTATCCCAAAGCCAGGCAAGGCATCCGCCATCCTTTGAAGTGCCGCGGCCGGCAACCCTTCCTCGTGCATGTTGACCTCAATATCCACATCAAGCAAATCGGCCAATTCATGGGGCGGCATATTCGTCGTTATAATGACCTTTAAATTATCGCAAATAAACCGCATCGCGCTCTGGTTTGAGATAACGCTCCTGTACTTTGAGAACATGGGGCTTTTGTCCGGCTCTTCCACATCCTGCTCTATTGATATCAGACCTTCTTTTCTCACCTTGGAAAACACAATAAAGAGCAATGCCAGCATCTCTAAATAGTCCTGTTTTGTGTGTCCTCCCTCTTTCAGTATTGACGAAACACTCGCTATTACCCCCTTAACCACCTTTATTGGCGACCCAACAACCAATGACCCGGCTGCCGATCCAAATATTATCAGCAACTCAGGGGGATTTAGCAGTATCGCGATGTTACCGTGCTCAATCAAATACCCTCCCAGTATGGCCCCGGCCACCATGAACATACCTATTATTACTGTCACGCCAGATACACCGCCGTAATATTATTATCTTTCAGGTTCAGCACTTTTCTCCTTATAGAAATGGTCACGTTGTTTTCTCATAATCTCACGCTGCCTGTTCAGGGTATATCGAATTATCTCGTCCTTTACGTCTTCCTCGACATTGACGAAATTAATAGATACCTCCCATTCACCGGTTTGAAGACATGCCGTCATAACAACCTGCCCGTAAACGATAAGGCCGACAGGGGGCGACGACGGCAGCAACATCTTTATTTCAACTGAATCTCCCTTCTTAAAATGGGTGTTGCACTTCAGGCGTACCCCTGAGGCGCTTATGTTGACCTCTTTCTCTTCCGCGTTCACCAGACCTTCTTTCTCCAGCGACAGCTTATCCAACACCAATCCCAGCTTCATGTCTATATCAAGGAGCATCTTCCAGAGCACCGGGCTTACAGTCTCATCAGGGATGTCCACGGCATAGCTCCTCAAATTCGACATCTCTTTGCCGAACTCCGATATAATCTTCGATTTCTTATGAGCTGCCGCACCATCGATTTTCTTTACAACTATCGACAGACTATCGCTCACCCGAAAAAAATCGCGCTGCTCAGTACCAAGCAGCCGCAAAAACAGATACCGGCTGTCTATTGATGAGACTTCCGTGAAGTAATCCACCGTCTCTGTTGATATTGTAACGTTCTGCCCTTTTCTGAAATATCCGGCGACCCCGCCCTCGGCGCTTAACACCACCGTATCCCCTTCTACCGAAAGTACGGAGGTCTCGTAACGCTCAACCTTTGGGACTAACTTGCACGTTACCGTTTCACCTTTTTTCAGCAACAGACTCTCCTCTATCTGATCAATACACGTCGATCAGCACACGCCCATACATTAACAAAAGACTGGTTTGACTGTCAATACATCCTGCCTCACAAATAAAACGCAGCCTGCCGGAGGCCGGCCACAGCCGCAATGCGCCGTCAAGTAGTCTTATGTATCCAGTTGAGAAAGCTCTTTGCCATCTTATGTGTTAAGGTACCCTCTTTGATATATTTCTTAAGGAATAACCTGGTCTTTGAAGAGGCAGGCGCGGCAGCGCCGTAATAGTCGTATATAGCCTTGATAGCCCACATCATTTCCTTGAGGTGGTCAATAGCGGGATAAATATCAGGGCCGTAAATGTATTTTATTGTATCAGTGATAAGTTCATAGCACTCTACGTGCGCGCTTATGGGGTCATTGAGTATCGTATTACTTCCGTGAAGCCTGTATGAAAGCAGTTTTTCGCCTATTAAGAAATTACATCCCTTTTCGTTATATTTCATTGCCCTGACTGCGAAATCATAATCAAGGATATATCTCAGGTTATTAAACTGGCCGATTTCGCTTGTTAAGCCGGACTTGAAAAAGAAGTTGGATGTGCTTATTGTATAATTCCCTCCTAATATGGCCTTCAACGGGGATGAGGTCTGGACATAGCCATTTTTTAGTTTGGTGTACCACTTGATCCAGTAGTGGTTGGGGTCGTTTATCGGGTTTGAATGGCCGTCAATGAGCGTCAGATCAGTTATCTGGAAAATATAGCCGCCCTCTTTTGCCACGCTCAACATCCTTTCAAGGCGTTTTACATGATACGCGTCGTCGGAATTAATGATCGATATGTAATTGCCCGCCGCCATCGCAACGCCGCGGTTAATGGTGGCATGTGAGCCGCTGTTTTCCTGAGAATAGTATTTTATTCGCGGGTCTTTGTATTTTTTTATGACCTGCTCGGTTGCGTCCTTTGAGCCGTCGTTTATTATTATAAACTCAAAATCGGTAAAGGTCTGATTCAGAACGCTCTCTATGGCCTCACCCACGTAAAGTTCGTGGTTATACGCCGGCATTACAACGGTTATCTCTGGTCTTTTCATCTATTTGCTGCCCACCTCTGCCTGAAAGAGCGGCCTGCCCCTAAAAAGCGGTATGCCCCTACCCTTTCGGATTTTTGCATCTGCGCGTACCTTTCTGATATAATCTCATTCATCAGCCTTTAACGAATTGAGTGTGAATTATAGAAAAGAACGTTCATTTTGTCAAGACATTTTATCCATAAAAATTTATTATGGCGATTGTGAACCCCTTAACCATATTTAAGAGCCGCGTGATAAGGCATCTGAAAAGGAGGCTACAGCCTTTTTATATAAAAGCCGCCCATCTATTTTTAGAAAAGAAGGCATATCACGCGTGGATACTCACCAATGAACCGGATACTGCCGCTCTCGCTGCCCAACGTGCGTACAGGTTTGGCAATATGCCTTATTTCGCGGTTGTATGTGTTGTAAACCCTGAGTTTATCGAGCACATACCGGATATTATTGCCTCGCTTAAGGGACAGACATACGTCAGGTGGCGTTTATATTTGCTGTCTGACTCTACTGAGCACGTACGAAAATACCTTGGAATCGAAGAAAACATCAGGCTCATCGATAGTTCTTTGCCTCCGGATGAGATTATCTCCGCAGTTGACGGTGATTTTATTGTGGCGATAGGGCAAAACACAATCCTTTGCCCATTCGCGCTATATGAAATAACCGCTTCGATTAATACCAGTCCCACAGGTAAATTATTTTATTCGGACGAAGACGCCTTAATCGGCGGCAAACGGGCTTCCCCTCATTTCAAGCCAGACAGCTCGCCCGATACATTGAGGAGTTTTAACTATATCGGGCCGTTTATGGCAATTACAAGGGAACTTTTTGTCTCAGAGCAGCCTCTTTCGGCAGAAAGTGGATATGCCCTCGCGCTTAAATATACTCAGGAGGCGGGGGCGGTAATTCACATCCGGAAGGTGTTATTCCATACGGCCGGCAAAGAGGAAGGCTCGCCCACCACCACCACCGCAAAAAAAGCCCTCTCTTGCCATCTGACAAAGCTCGGCGTCGCCGCTGAGGTTGAAGAACTCCGCCCCGGACTATTTAATGTTATATATAAAATAACGGACGCCCCGCGCGTATCTATTATTATTCCAAACAAGGACAACGCCGAACTGCTGGCGAAGTGCGTTAAGTCTATTATATATAAGACAGCGGCTTACGACAACTATGAGATAGTGATTGTCGAAAATGGAAGCATCAGAAAGGACACCTTCACACTTTATGATACACTTAAGAGGGACAAAAGAATAAGGATAATCAACTGGCAGGGGGAGTTTAATTATGCCAGGGTCAATAACTACGGCGCTTTAGAGTCTGGCGGGGCAATACTGCTGTTTTTAAATAACGACATCGAGGCGGTAAACGCTGACTGGTTGGTAAACATGCTCCGGCACGCCGTAAGAAAAGACGTGGGCGCTGTCGGGGCCAAGTTATACTATCCTGACGGCACTATCCAGCACGGAGGAATAGTGGTTGGTGTGGGGGGTGTTGCGGTAGAGTATCACAAAGGATTTGACGGCAGCAGCGCAGGATACTTTAACAGGCTTGCAATAGTCCATAACGTCGCCGCGGTTACCGGGGCCTGCCTTATGTTAAGGCGGGAGTTATTTGACAAGGTAAACGGATTCGATGAGTCTTACGCACTTGCCTATAATGACGTGGATTTGTGTCTTAGGCTGATGGAGCTGGGATACCCTGCTGTATGGACGCCGTTTTCACAACTCATACACAGCGAATCCAGGACGCGGGGATATGAAGTCACACAGGCGCAAAGGCAAAGGCTGAATGAAGAATCCGTGAGGTTCACAATGAGATGGCGGCACATACTTGACGAAGGCGACCCTTATTACAACCCTAACCTGTCACGCGGCAGAGGGGACTTCACACCAGGCTAATCCAAATGCTTTATCTCATTCTGCGGAAAAGTATGTCCTAACGGATGTTCATGGGGAAATATCTTCCCAATTCATTAAACGAACACAGCGCTATGATACCTATTATCGGCAAGGTCATCCTGAATCCGCCTCCGGCTATGAACGGAGGGAACAGGAAATAAACCGCTATGCCCGCTATTGCCAGTGCGAACAAGAGCTGTCTGTCCCTTAGTATTCTTATAATAAATGAGGCAAACAAGCAATAAATAAGCGTGTAACATAATGTAATTACCGTGCCCAGCGCCCCTTCGATTATGGTTTGTTTGGGGGATAATTTATCATACGCGCCGGGTGACAGATCAACTCCGGCAAGCGCCGCAGTATCAAGCCACGGAAGTTTCAGCAATATCGTCTCCGCATGGGTAACTATCTTGCCCATCGTCGTAGCCGGATAATCCCAAAAGACCTGAAACGCGACGGCCTTCTTCCTTTTAATCTGCCCCTCTGCACCGGCTATTTGGGCTATTTCACGATTTGCCGTATGATATATATCTATCCTGTCCTCTAAAAACAACACCTCTACCATCAGACAGTCATAGAGATTGATTGCCACAATGTCAGTAGATTCGAAAAACCCGTGATTTATATAATTTCTAATCGCCGGCCCATTACAAACAACCATCAGGGCAAGCGTTGAGGCAGCTATCCACGCACGTATCTTGTTTGTATTAATGATGCCCGCACGACGCGCCGCGATAATCAAAACAGCCGCGTTTAAAAGGGGATACAGGGCAAGCGTAGGTCTCACCTCTGCGGCATATCCCATAAGTAAAACATGTAGGATCAGGTAAATCAGGCGCTGTCTTATAATCGACATGACCCCAAGACATAAGCCGCACGTAAAAATCGTCGAAAAAAACATATCCGTAAGCACAACAGGCGTAGTTACGATAAAACATCCGGAGACGGTTAAAAACAACATAGCCTGATAAAAGACCTTATCCCCGCCGCCGAGGAATTCCCTGTTAATTATAAAAAGCATGGGATACACGGCGGCAAACAACAGTGCCTGGGCAAAAAACACCCCATAAAGCCAAAGATTTCCAAACACCTTCATGAAAAAAGATAAAAACAGCGGATACCCGATAGTCCGGTGGTAATCCGCGTCAGTGCCTGTCCCAAAAACACCGTGAACAAGGAAATTCCGCGCAGGTTGCACATAAGTCATTACGTCTGTGCCGTTCATGGCATTTTTCGAGTATTTTCCCTCAGGCATTTGCAGATTGAAGGATGTAGTCCCATTAGATAACATTATAACTACATAGGCTACGTTAATTAACGCGGCAAACACGTATTGAACCACAAGGGGGCGGAATGTATTTATAGTCTTAACCATAATATTCTATTTATTCTCATCTAAAGAAAAAGGGGCTGTGAACAGGGCTTTCGCCCTTATCGCAGCCCCTTTAGATATTCAAAGGACTACTTATTTACCGATTATATGGATTTCAGCGCGTCTGTTTTTTGCCCTGCCTTCATCTGTCTTGTTAGTGGCAATCGGGTCGTCATAGCTGTGGCCGACGGTCCTGATACTGGAGGCACTGATACCGTTTTTCACAAGAGCCGCCTTTGCTGACTCTGCCCTTTTTATCGAAAGCCTCACGTTGTACTGATAACTTCCCTTGTTGTCACAATACCCGTCGATTGTAATGCTCGGGTTCGGGTATTTCTTTATGATCTCGGCTGCCATGTCTAACTCAGGTTTAAATATAGCCTTGATGTTATATTTATCGAAGTCAAAGTTTACGATTCTAATTACGGCAACCTCTTTTTCAGCCGCTTTTTCAGGAGCTGGCTTTGCAGGTTCACACGTCGGACAAGGTGTCGGGACAGGCGGCTTCGGACATAACTCACCGGCCATCGCTATAGCCCTCTTAGCCATATCTATACCTTGTTGCGTCTTGCAGCTCAAATAGACATCATAGGCATCGTCTCTCATCTTTACCGCTGCGGCAAACTCTTTCGGACATTCCTTGTCTTTACCATCTGCGCGCGCCTTTGCTATTGCCCTATCGGCTGCCGGAAATTCCGGAGGGTAATACCAAACCGCCCTCTTAGGGGCAAACTCCATCCCCGCACACCCGGTAAATGCCAAAACAAGAACCGGCAACAACAACATCAACATCTTCCTCACCGCACTGCTCATAAACATACCTCCTTTCATAAACATACCTCCTGTTGATCTTTTTTTGCAAATTTTGCAAATTATACTATGTACAACTACACTTGTATACACTACTGCATCTTACCGGAATTTGTCAATGAAAAAATATGAAAAAATATTTATATTTACGCGCCCCCTGATTATCCCTTATTTTACGAGATGTTACTCGCACCTTTGGGCTATGGCAATCAGTGATTCACCCCATCGTGAAGGCAAAATCAGCCGCCCCGCCATGACTTGAAAGGCAGGGGCGGGATAAAATATTATTCTCTGTATGAACAATGGAATCCCATCTATGTATGGCACATCCCAAAGCCCGTCCGTTCCCGTGCTCAGCAGTTTAAATCCGGCCTTTTCGGTCAGTCCTATCCATTTCGCCGCAGGATATAACGATACATGCGCAGGGTCACCATAACCAATCCAGTTATTCTTCTTTAGCGTATGCCCAATGCCGGAGATATTCGGCACGACATACATCAGGATGCCCCGCGGGTTAAGCAGCGTCCTGATGAATTGGAGCGTTTCAAAGGGTTCTTCTATATGTTCAAGGACGTGAATCGCGCATATCAAATCAAAACTTTTGCCTGCAAGGCCATCTCTGCCGCCATATAAATGCCCGGATACCGTATTTTCCTTCGCCATCTCAAGGGCGTCCTGTGATGTATCATATCCATACGTCTCATAGTCTTTCGTATTAAAATACTTCAGAAGCCGCCCGCCGCCGCAGCCATAATCCAATACGGAACCCCGTTTTACGAATCTTGCCGCAAGACGGTAGTAAAACCAAAAGGCAATCCTGCTGCCGCTCTGCCCACGCGCCGCGTAGTAGGCCCGGTTGTATGCCACCTGTGTACCGTGCGCCATACTCTTTAGGATAACGCCTTAATTATTGGAATGACTTCGCTCATGTCGTCTATGATGTAGTCCGCCTCCCTGAGTGTATCTACCGCTCTGTAGCCGTAACTCACCGCGACAGTTTTAATGCCGGCAGCACGGCCCGCCTCTATGCCAGAGCCGCTGTCGCCTATGATTATCGTCTGGTTTACGTCCGTTCTTAGTTCCTCCATCAGCTTTATAATCGGCACGGGCGAGGGCTTTGGCTCCGGGCAGCTGTCATAACCATATACGGCGTCAAAGTATTTGAGCATGGAGAGTTTGTCGAGCAATATCTTCGACAACGCCTCAGGTTTATTGCTGGCCACTGCCTTTTTCATCACCGCGAGGGTTTTTAGTGTCTCTACGACGTTATTATAGGGCCTCGATTTGTCGGCTATATGTTGTATGTAATGCGAAAGGAAATGGCCTTTCAACAGCTCCTTTTTAACGTCATCATGGCCGCCCTCAATGCCGGCCGCCTTCAGTAAGAGATTCTCAACACCTCCCCCTATAAGCCTTTTCACCTCATCAAGGGAAAGGGTTTTTCCTTCGACTGTTTCAGTTATAGCATGGTTTACGGAGGCGGTAATATCCCCTACAGAGTCGACAAGCGTGCCGTCAAGGTCGAATATAACCAGCTCAATGGCCATTTTGCCCTGATGACTTCTTAAGTCTGTTATATTTCTCTATGCCGATGCATTCCTTCGCGGCCGGACACCAATCAAGACATGTCGGCCTCATCTCTCTGCTGATTGTCTTTTTGCAGTCCTTACATTGAGTCTCGGCCTCGTCAGACCAGATTTCATTTCCATGTCCGCAATAGTAACATTTCAGCTCCTCAGGGAATGGATTTCTTATTTCACTGCTGCCCGGACAACTTTCTTTCATACACCACCTCATAACTCCATTGATTATACTATTATAATATTTCCACGCAGATAATTTACATGATTGTAGTCATATACAAGACAGCGGCTACTTTGCTGTGACAGGCCTGAATTAAGGGCTTGATTTAAAGTGGGATTATGTGTTATCATCACAGAGTGGAGGGCATGAAATGAAGATGAAGACGTACCTGCTTGTTCGCCCTCAGTATTTGTCGGAGACTAAGTTTTATCTTATTATCCCGAGGACTGAAAAAGAAGAGGAAATCCTTATTCAGGCAAATAACGTCTTTAATATTGATTATAAGACACCGTATGACGTGAACAACCCTAAAGAACAAGCCGCCGCAACCCTGTCCATAGCCCTGCAATACGACGAATTCAAGAAATACGAGGATATGGATTACACCGCCGGCATTCCACTGTCTAATATCCCCAATTGGAGCAACACCGAAATCAAGACTCCTATCTACGAACGGCCAGACGTGATAGTATGCTCCGGCAGCCTGTAAACCTGCAAATAAGGTATTTATCTATTTATCAGGGAACCAAGACAGTGGGGATTAATCGAAAAGTCTGCCCTTTCGCCTTTTGTAATCATCAAGCAGCAGGGTAACGGCCTCTTCAATTAACTCGTTGAGTTTTTTACCTTCCTCCACGGCAAGGTACTTCAACTTTTTCAGGAGTTCTGGATTCAACCGTGTTGAGAACGTCTCCCTTTGCACACCGTCTTTCTCGCGAGCCATGATCAAATTATATCAGAACAAAGCTTTTATTTTCAAGAATAAATTATACCAAGAAAAAATGCTTGACTTTTAAAAAATATAGATTGTAAGATAGACGCGTGGGATTGTAATATATCTTACTTCTCTAAGCGTGTCTTTAGAGTGATGAGATAGGGGTCTCAGAGTAGTGGGGTAGTGGTCTCAGAGAAAGGAGGTAGGGATATGGATACCCGTTCAATGGATGGAAATGAAGGTGCCGGCGGGCAGGGCAGGCTTGGCGAAAAGAGAGGCGAAAAGAGATTTGAAACGCCTGTCGGGCAGCACGGTGACAATGGGTATGGCCATTACGGCAGAACTTTCAGGGATGCCTCGGCGGCGTTTGATGTTTTGCAGCGTCTTTCTGGAAGGGGAGTTGCTGAGGATGCTATTGACCATTCGCTGAATTGGCTTATCCTTTCGGCGTGGAACAATCTGGACAGAATGAAAGAGATTCAGGACGACATAGTTAACAGGCTTCAGGAGATAAAGAAGGCCACAGGTATATTAAACTAGTCAAAACCATAAGGAGAAGGCGGATGTCAAAAAAGTTGTTAGTGCTTTTGAGCGTGTTGTTGTGTGTTATGTGTGTCCAGACAGTGTGGGCCGACCCTGTAGAAGATAAGATCAAGGAGATATTCCCCGATGTAAAGCCGGATAGTGTTAAAGAGAGTCCAATAAAGGGGCTTTACGAGGTAGTTAAAGGAAATGAGATTGTTTACTTTGATCCTGTAACCGGCTATTTGATCTTCGGAGAGATAGTGTCGCCGAAGGAAAAAAAGAGCATTACCGCCGATAGGAAGCGTCAGTTAAGAGAGGTGAAACTTAAAAATATACCTCTTGATAAGGCGTTGAAGATTGGAAGCGGCAAGAAGACCGTCGTTGAATTCACTGACCCTGATTGTCCATTTTGCAGAAAAGTCGGGTCATATCTTGCAACCCGCACCGACGTTACAAGGTATGTCTTTTTGTTTCCAATACCTCAGCTTCATCCGAAAGCGGCCGAGAAGGCCAAGTTTATTCTCTGCTCTGCGGACAAGAAAAAGGCCCTTGAGGACGTGATGTCCGGCAAACATGACAATGGCACCTTAGAACTTTGCAACGATCCAAAGGTTGATGAACTGCTCAAAGAGCACAAGGCCGTTGGCGACAGCGCCGGAGTTACCGGTACGCCGCTCCTGATTATTGAAGGAACTTTTGTCGATGGGGCCAACATGCCGCTTATCGAGAAACTGCTTTCCGATGATAAGGCCGCCGAACCTAAGGATGAGCAACCCAAGAAATAAAGCTCCCAACCCATAGCCTGCGCAGGCGACATTCTGGACACCGCATCCTAAGCGGTGTCCAGACACCCCCTCATACCAAGTTAATGTGTCATAATAGCCTTACCGTGAAATGATAAACTACCAGCAGAATGGCCTTGCAATTTTCATGGGCGGGCGGAGTACCGAAGCCGCCAACGAGCGGCAGCCCAAACGACAAGACGGGGGATTATCCCCTTCAACGAATAAAACGTGTGCGAGAATACGAGGGGGATTATCCCCCTTCGTCTTTAATCCTTTTCTGAATATAACCAGCATGAATAGCCAATCTACTATCTATACATATAGCATCATCAGCGTGAGATAAAAAAATATCCACATTTTTTTATAACCACCATGACACTTTCAGGCGTAATACTGTACAATACCATTAAAGAGGAGACATCCGGCGGCTGATACGCAATGGAACAAAATCTTTACGATATGATAGCGGATTATATGGAGAAGGGGTTTTTGGACAACATCATTGATATGTTCAGATATGAGCCGGAGGTATATCCGGCCGCGCTGAGGCTGATGAGCGACGAGCGTATGCGCGTGCGCATTGGGGCAATAGCCCTCCTTGAGTCCCTGTCCGAGATAAACTTTGTCCATCTTGGAGAGATTGCAGACTCTATAGCGCCGCTTTTGAAATCAGAGACTGCAGTTATCAGAGGTGATGCGGCCTATGGCCTTGGCATAATAGGCGTCAACAGACATATCCCGCAGCTGCAGAGCCTGTTAAACGACGAAATCCCGGACATAGCCGAAGCGGCCAGGGATTCAATCGCGGCAATACAGCAAAGGTACCCTGAGGCTTGAGATAACTCATATGGTTATACTGAAACAGGTGCATAGGCTTGGATAGAATATCTGAACCGTTATTTGTCATAGCGGCGCTGGTGGTGTTTGCCGCCGCGGCTGTCATTATATATGTATACCTGAAGAGGAAGGAACAAAAAGAGGCATTTGACGAAATCGTCGAAAATACCGGCAAACTATTCGAAGAGCGCAAGTCCTCAAAGGCGCTGCAAGGGCATCAAAGCATCCTGGAAAAGATAAACAAAAAGAATAACCCGCTGCTCTACGCGCAAGTAAGCCATAGGATTGGAATCAGCTACAGAAGGCTCGCCGAAGAGGCAGATAACGAGAAGAATCTCACAATGGCCATAGAGTCATATGAAGAGGCCCTGTCGGTTTATACTGGAAGTGCGGTGGGAACAATGCCAAACGGCGAAAGGCAGTCCGACGAATATGCCCTGATATGGTTCGATATAGGAAATGCCTTTTGGGCGCTGTCGGAGCTGAAAGACGAACAGGTCAACATTCAAAAAGCAGTCAACGCTTATGAACACGTATTGAAAATTTATAACATGGAAAATAACTCCGTGAAATATGGCACTGTACAAAACAGCCTCGGCCTTGCCTACTGGGAGCTGTCCGTGCTGAGCAACAAAGAGGAGAATCTGTCAAAAGCGGCAGCGGCCTATGAAGAGGCCATAAAAAGCGGGACGTTCGATAAGTACCCTGATGACTGCGCAGAGATTAACCACAACATAGGTCTCGTACTTTGGGAACTTTCCTCGCTCAGAGACAAAGAAGAAAACCTGACAAAGGCAGCCGCCTTCACCGAGGCATCCATAGGGCTGATAACCCTGGACAAAGACCCTGTCCGATATGCCATAGCACAAGACCACCTTGCCGGCATCTATGACAACTTATCAGAGGTAGCTGACAACAAGGCCGAAAACCTGATAAAGGCCGCCGCCGCCTACGAAGAGGCTCTAAAGGTTCGCACCCCAGGCGAATATCCGATTGAATACGCGATTCTAAAAAACAGCATGGGAAACACCTTTGGGGCATTAACAGACAGTGGTGGCAGCGAAGTGTACATGATGAAGGCTGTCGCAGCATTTAAAGATGCCCTCAAAATATACATACCCGAAGACTTTCCGAAAGACTACGCCATGACGATGAACAACCTTGGCAATGCCTATGCGCTCTTGTCAGAAAAACAAGAAACAGAGGGGAATCTTAAACTGGCCGTCTATGCGTTCAAAGAGGCACTAAAAATATACTCGCCGGAGGAATTTCCATTAGAGTACTATTTTACACAAAGCAACATGGGAGACGCCTTCCTGGCTTTGTCTGAAGTGTGCGACAAAGAGGAAAATCTCATGAAGGCGGCACGCTCATACGAAAAGGCGTTGAAAATCGAAGTCATAAAACAGTTCCCTTTTAAATATGCCCAGACACAGTATAATCTCGGAGTTGCCTGCCATGTCCTGTCGAATATGCAAAATAAAAAGGAAAACCTCAATAAGGCCGCATACGCATTAGAAAAGGCCATGGGCATCTACACCCCTGAAGACAACCACATGAGATACGCAGAAATAAAGAACAGACTTGACATTATCCTCCAAAGCCTGACCCTGACAGGGCAATAACAAAAGGATTAAAGACGTGCGACGTGAAGTCGCTGAAATTACTGTAAAGCCTTGTAGAATAAGGACTTTACCCAGTTTTCCGTAACTGGTAGCTTAGTCCGGCAAGCATGGGTGGCAACGCTCCTGTTTGAAGCCCGGATGACAATGTAACCCATTAACTTCAAACCGCGAGGTGAGGAGGAACAACTGATAGCATCAATCGGTAGGGTGCTAAGCTCTGATGGTATGCTCAACATATGTGAACTGCCGCAAGCGCCGTTATCCTTAAAAAGCCAAAGATGCTGATAGGCTTTGACCAAAAGGTGAATGGGTGGATAACGTTATGTCGTTTAACGTTACACGGACAGAAATCCCATCGGTGTACAGGCAGGAGCTAAATCATCAAATTGTAATTTTAGCGGAACACGGTAAGCCCGATTAATCGCTGTAAGCAGCAAGGAAAACCGTAAGGAATTCTGATGGTTGAGCGGGTAGAGGAAGGCGTAAAAAGCGAAGGCTTCTTTGTAATGAAGGAGATAGGGGTTTATGCCCTGACCCGAAAGGGTGCAGACTTACGCATGGTCTATTATGACAAGAAACCTGAACAGTTTAACTTCAAAGAGGAGAGAGTTATAAATGACGAAAGATGGGAAACCATCCTGTAAAGCCTCTCCAGTAGAGACGACTTCTAATGTTAAATGGTTACAGGCACGTATTGTCAAGGCAGCACAT